>CAZXNF010000304.1:0-5020 GCA_964641785.1 uncultured Streptomycetaceae bacterium
CTTTCCAGGTCAGCCCCCCGTCTGCCCTTGGGGTGCCGAAACGGCCCCGAAGTTCCCCGCGCACCGGCAGGGCGAGCCGCCCCTTGAGGTCCGCGAACGGTCGCCCGTCGGCGCTGGCATCCGGCAGCCGGTCGTTGCGCAGCGTCCCGGCCCGGGGCGGCGCCAGCGCGCGGCCGAGGCCTTCCACCAGCCGGGTCAGGCGCGCTTCATCACGCTTAAGGGTGGACAGCTCCTTCCGCTGGGACGCGATCTGCAGCGAAATCTTCTGCAGGACGCCCCGCCGGGCCTGGCTTTCGCGCTCAAGGCGGCGGCTTTCTTCGCCCTGGCGCTGTTCCAGCGCGGTCAGCTCGGCCTTGCGCGCGGCCGTCTCGCGGCTGACTTCGGTCAGGGAGGCGAGGTTGCCGCGCAGCCGGGTCACCAGCGCCGCGCGCGCCCTGGCGATCTGGCCCAGGTAATACAGGTCGCGCGACAGCCGGTTGGGATCGTCGCCGTTGAGGGCCAGCTTCAGGGGTTGCGGGCTGCCCGCCAGGTACTGACGCGCGAGCAATTCGCCGAGTTGGCGGCGTTCGCGGCTGATGCCGGACTGGGTGCGGCGCGCCGCCGCGTCCAGTTCGCGCAGGCGGGCGTTCACGGACCTCTGCTCGACGCTGAGTTCGCGCAGCGCGCGCCGTGCGTCCGAGATCGCCCGCTCGGACTCCCGGAGCTGGTCGGCGGCCTCGCCTTTCACTTCTTCCGCGGCGGCGAGTTCCTTCTGCAGGGCGTCGAGGCGGCCGCGCAGGGCCTTGAGGTCGTCACCGGGGGCGGCGCCCCAGACGCAGGTGGCGGTGGCCGCTCCCCACACCAGCATCAGGGCCGGCAGCCAGCGGGGGCGGGGAAGGGCGCGCAACGTCAGGCAAACGAAATCAGCGGCTTGCCGGTCATGTCCGGCGGTTGCGGCAGGCCCATCATCCGCAACAGCGTCGGCGCCACGTCCTGCAGCGCCCCGCCCTTGGTCACCGTGGCCGGCCGGCCGATGTAGACGAGGGGAACCAGATTCAGCGTGTGCGCGGTGTGCGGCTGGTGGGTCGTGTGGTCGCGCATCATTTCCGCGTTGCCGTGGTCGGCGGTGATCAGCACTTCGCCGCCGGCGGTCTGCATCGCTTCCACCACGCGGCCCAGGCACTCGTCGAGCACCTCGATCGCGCGCGTCGCCGCGGCGAGGTTGCCGGTGTGGCCGACCATGTCGCTGTTCGCATAGTTGCAGACGATGGCATCGTAGCGGCGGCTGCGGATGGCCGCCACCAGCTTGTCGGTGACTTCACCCGCCGACATCTCCGGCTGGAGATCGTAGGTGGCGACTTTCGGCGAGGGCACGAGGACGCGGTCTTCGCCGGCAAAGGGTGTTTCGATGCCGCCGTTGAAGAAGTAGGTGACGTGCGCGTATTTCTCGGTCTCGGCGATGCGCAGCTGCTTCAGGCCGGCCCTGGCGACCACCTCGCCGAACCCGTTCGCGACCGACTGCGGCGCGTAGGCGCGGGGCAGATGCGCGTAGTCCGCGCCGTAGGAGGACAGTGTCGCGTAACAACTGAACTTCGGCACCACGGCGCGCGGGAAACCGTCGAATTTCGGGTCCGTCAGCGCGTTGGTCAGCTGGCGCGCGCGGTCGGCGCGGAAGTTCATGAACACGCAGGCGTCGCCGTCCCGCATCGCCACCAGGGGCGCGATGGCCGTGGCCTTCACGAATTCGTCCGTTTCGCCGCGCGCGTAGGCGGCCTTGAGCGCGGCGACCGCACTGTCGGCGGTGAACGCCGACTTGCCCTGTGTGATCAGTTCGTACGCCGGCTGCAGGCGCTCCCAGCGCTGATCGCGGTCCATCGCGTAGTAGCGACCCACCACCGAGGCAATGCGCGCGACCTTGGCCTCAGCGCATTTCTTTTCCAGCGCGGCCAGCGACGCCTCCGCGCTTTGCGGCGGGGTGTCGCGTCCGTCGAGGAAGGCGTGCACGTACACCGGCTTTGCGCCACCGGCCGCGGCCATGTCGATCAGCGCGTGAATGTGATGCTCGTGGCTGTGCACGCCGCCGGCCGAAACGAGCCCCAGGATGTGCAGGGCGCGGCCGTTGCCGCGCACCGTGTCGATTGCCTTCGTCAGCACTGGGTTATTCCGGAACGCGCCGGACTCGATCGCAGCGTCGATGCGCGTCAGGTCCTGGTAAACGACCCGCCCCGCCCCGATATTCAGATGGCCGACTTCGGAGTTGCCCATCTGCGCGGCGGGCAGGCCCACCCATTTTTCGGACGCGTCGATGACGGTGTGCGGGTATTTCGCGAGGAAAAAATTCCAGTGCGGTTTGCGCGCCTGGCAGATCGCGTTGTCCTCGCAGTCCTCGCGGTGGCCGAAGCCGTCGAGGATGATAAGCAGCACCGGCATGACGGCGGCGGAAGGAGAGGGCATAGCTGTCTGATTTGCCTTGGGAAATGGGTTGCGATTTACGGTATCATTTTAGGGTGTTTCGGCGGGCGGCGCGACCGCCCATCTCCATCGATCCGCCCAGATGTTCCGTTTCCGTTTCCGTATCCGTATCCGTTTCCCATGCGTTCCTTCCGCGCCCTGCGCGGGATCCGGATCGTTGCTGATCGTTTAACCGTAGTTTTTGTCGTCACAGGCCATGGAATCCTTTTTTCATTACATCCAGAAAAGCCCGTTCAACATGATGTTGTTCGGCGCCATGATCGCAAGCGGCGCCATGCTCCTGTGGCCGCTGCTCGTCAAGGCAGCCGGGCGCGGGGCCAGGGAAGTCGGCACCGCCGAGGCGGTGCAGCTCATCAACCGGCGCGATGCGCTGATCGTCGATGTGCGTGATGGCGGCGAGTTTGCGCAGGGGCATATCGCCAACGCAAAGCACATCCCGCTGTCCGAGCTTGCCGATCGCGCATCCCGCGATCTTGAGAAATTCAAGAACCGGCCGATTGTCATCGCCGACAACACCGGCACGCGCGCCGGCGGCGCGGTCAAGCTGCTCGAGAAGGCCGGCTTCACGGAAGTGGTGGCACTGCGCGGCGGCATCAGCGCCTGGACGCAGGCCAGCATGCCGCTCGCCAAGAAATCCAAATAGCGCGTCGTCGACCATGGCCAAGGTGCTGATGTATTCCACGGGCATGTGCCCGTTCTGCGTGATGGCGGAGAAGCTGCTGGTCGCCAAGGGCGTGCAGGACCTCGAAAAAGTGCGCGTCGACCTCGCCCCGGACCGGCGCGCCGAAATGATGGACCGCACCGGCCGCCGCACGGTGCCGCAGATCTACATCGGCGAGACGTACGTCGGCGGCTACGACGACCTCGCCGCGCTCGACCGCGCGGGCCAGCTCGATCCGCTGCTCGCCGCCTGATGCCCCTTCCCCAGCACCACCACGAACGCCGCAGAAAGCCCTGACATGAGCGAAGCCGTACAACCCGTATTCACCATCGAGAAGATCTACGTCAAGGATCTCTCCCTCGAGATGCCCAACGCCCCACAGATCTTCAACGAGCGTGAAGCGCCGCAGGTGGAAGTCAACTTTCATACCGCGGGCCGCGCGATCGACAGCGGGGTCTACGAAGTGGTGGTGACGGTGACGCTGACGGCCAAGATCCAGGACAAGACCATGTTCCTGATCGAGATCGGCCAGGCGGGCGTGTTCCAGATCCGCAACGTGCCCGCCAACGACATCGACCCGATGCTGGGCGTCCACTGCCCGAACATCCTATTCCCGTACCTGCGCGAAGCGGTCGCGTCGGTGTCCTCGCGCGCCGGACTGCCGCCGGTGCAGTTGCAGCCGATGTCCTTCGAGCCGCTCTACCAGGCGCAACTCGCGGAGCGGCAGAAGCAGGCGGGCGCAGCACCCGCACCGACCACGGTCCAGTAGACGCTGATGCGCGTGACCGTGCGCTTGCGCCTCGCGGCCACCGCCGTGGCGCTGCTCGCGGGTGCTGGTAGCGCCATCGGCGCCGACTTCCGCTCGGTGGGCGACCAGCCCGCGATCCTCTACGACGCGCCCTCCGTCAAGGCGCGCAAGCAGTTCATCCTGTCGCGCCAGTATCCCGTCGAAGTCGTGGTCGTGGTGCAGGGCTTCAGCAAGGTGCGCGACGCGGCGGGCGGTTTCGCCTGGGTGGAAAGCCGGTTGCTGACCGACAAACGCGCGGTGCTCGTGCGCGCGGCGAGCGCCGAGGTCCGCGCGGCCCCCGATGAGAAATCCGCGCTGGTCTTCCAGGCCCAGAAGGACGTCGTGCTGGAACTCCTGGAACCACCCGCTACCGGCTGGGCGCGCGTGCGCCATAGCGACGGCCGCTCCGGTTACGCGCGGTTGAAGGAACTCTGGGGCGTATGAAGATCGCGGTGCTCGGCGCGGGCGCGTGGGGCACCGCCATCGCCATCCATCTTGCGGCCCGTCATGCGGTCGCGTTGTGGACGCGCGATGGCCTGCAGGCAGGGGCGATCGTCGCGGCACGCGAGAACGTGCGCTATCTCGCCGGCTTCCGTCTGCCGGACTCGCTGGACGTCACCGCGGACTTCGCGCGCGCTACCGCCGGCGCGGACCTCGTGCTGGTGGCCACCAGCACCGCCGGCCTGCGCGAAACGCTCGTCCGCCTGCGCGACGGCGGGCAACGCATCCCGGCCCGCATCTCTGTCATCTGGCTGTGCAAGGGGCTCGAACGCCAGAGCGGCAAGCTGCCGCACCAGGTCGCGGTCGAAACGCTGGGCGCCAACGTGCCGATCGGCGCGCTGTCGGGTCCCAGCTTCGCGCAGGAAGTCGCGCAGGGCCTGCCGACGGCGCTGACGCTCGCCGCGCAGGACGCGGCCTTCGCGCGCGATGCGGCACTCGCCATCCACGGCGCTGCGCTGCGCGTTTATTCGAGCGACGACGTCGTCGGCGTCGAAGTCGCCGGTGCGGTGAAGAACGTCATCGCGATCGCCGCCGGCATCAGCGACGGCCTGCACCTCGGCCACAACGCGCGCGCGGCGCTGGTCACGCGCGGCCTGGCCGAAATCCGGCGCTGCGGCCTC
>CAZXNF010000305.1:0-5018 GCA_964641785.1 uncultured Streptomycetaceae bacterium
GTGAATGCGGTGCCCGTTGAAGGTCAGCGCCGAGTAGCGGAACAGCATCACGGGATCGGGCGTGACCGTGTGCTTCCACACCGCCGTGCCGGGCGCGGGCTGCGGTGCGGGCGGCGCCGCGCCTTTTTCCGGCTCGTCGCGGTAGACGATGTCCTGTTCTTCCGTGATGGCGAGGCCGCGCGCGCTGGAAATCTCCGCCACCACCGTTACGAACACCATCTGGCCGGTGCGGCCCTGTTTGGGCGTGACGCTCTTGATCGTCGAGCGCTTGGTGACTTCGTCGCCCGCGCGCAGGTCGGTGTGGAAGGTGATGCGCTTGCCGGCGAACATGCGACGCGGCAGCGGCACCGGCGGCAGGAAGTCGCCGCGCGCCGGGTGCCCGTCTGGGCCGATCTGCGACTGGCGCACCACGCGCGGGAACAGAATGGAGTGCCAGCCGATGGGCAGGGTGTCGCCGAGCTTCGGATGCGGGTCGTCGCGGTCGAGTGTCGCGGCCAGGCGTTGCACGGCCGGCACGGTGACGAAATCGGTGTCGGTCTCTTCGCGGCCGATCCATTGCTTCAGGTCGTCCAGCGATTTCACGGGGGCGTTCACGTTGCTGCTCTCCTATAAGGCGGCCCTGAATGAAACGCGCGTTTCGCTCTGGGGGCTGCTCTGAATCACGGGGTTTCTGAAGACCTTCGCCTGCTGTGCGATGCCGGCCGGCAAGAGGCGGCTACGTTCACGGGCTAGCGCCGACAATAGCCGAACCCGCCGGGAACTACAAAGCCCGGCCCCTCTTCATTTCAGCGGCTGCCCCCGCACGGTCTTGATGCCGGCGCGCTTGATCACGCAGATCGCAAAGGAAGAAAAGCCCGGCAGGTCGGGTGTGGCGACGATCTGCGGTTTCAGATCACCTTGCTCGTCGAGAGAAAATCCCATGAACCGCGTAACACTGGACCGCGCGACGTGCGTGAGCACGAGTTCGCGGGTGAAATCGACCGCTGGCAGCGGCGCCTTGATCTGCCAGGCACGCCACAGATTTTCCAGCGTGGTCCGGTCGGTGATGACCGCGGGTGCCGTGTCCGGCGCGCCGGGCACCCAGCCGTTCCATTGTTGCAGCACGGCCACCGACTGTTGTTTGGCGGCAGTGTCCGCCGCCGCGAGAGGCGCGCTGCAAAGTGCAGACGCCGCGAGCGCACCGATCAGCTTTCCTAAGCTGCACGCGCCGCGCGTTCTCCAATCCCTAATCCCCAATCCCGTTTTACTCGGCCTTGGCGCCGGAGTCCTTGACGGCCTGTCCCCATTTGGCGATCTCGGCCTTGATGTAGGCCGCAAACTCCGCGCGCGTGCCAGGCACCGGCGTGAACGCGAGCGTGGCGAGCCGCTCCTTGACGTCGGGCTGGTTCAGGATACGGACCATCTCCGCGTTGAGTTTGTCGAGAATGGCGACCGGCGTCTTCCCCGGCGCGGCGATGCCGATCCAGCCCACCGCTTCGAACTTCGGATAACCCTGTTCGGCAATCGTGGGCAAATCTGGCAGAAAGGGCGAGCGCGTGAGCGTGGCGATGCCGAGGCCGCGTAATTTGCCGGACTGGATGTGCGGACGGGTGGCGGGAATCGCGTCGAACATGACGGGAATCTGGCCGCCGATCACCTGTGTGTGGGCGTCGGCGCTGCCCTTGAAGGGTACGTGGTTCAGTTTGATGCCGGCTGCGGACGCGAACATTTCCATCGACAAGTGGCTGGTGGAGCCGGCGCCGAGTGAGGCGTAGCTCACCTGGCCCGGCTTCTCCTTCGCCGCAGCGACGAATTCCTTGACCGACTTGAAGGGCGCGGAGGGGCTCGCCACCAGCGTTTGCGGGGTGAGACCCAGGTTGGAGATCGGCGCGAAATCCTTGAGCGCGTCGTACGGCAACTTTGCGTACAGCGAGGGGTTGATGCCGAAGGCGCTGGAGACCGCCATCACCAGCGTGTAGCCGTCCGGCGTGGCGTTCTTCGCCACTTCGGTGCCGACGATGCCGCCCGCGCCGGGGCGGTTGTCGATGATGACCTGCTGCTTCCACTGTTCGCCCATTTTCTGGCCGACCACGCGCGCGAGGATGTCGGTGGAAGTGCCGGGCGTGAACTGGACGATGATGCGGATGGGTTTGGTCGGGTAGTCCTGCGCCAGCGCGGGCAGGGTCAGGGCCGCGGTAAACGCCGCGGCGAGTGTCTTCGTCAGTATCGACATGAAAGTCTCCGTTGGAGGAAGGAGGTGATGCGCAGGACTACGCGAGCGGCAGCCTGAAATCGAACTCGACGCATTCGTGGGGTTTCTGCAGCCGGTAACGCGCCGCATCGGTGGCCTCTCCCGGTTTCGGATCCAGCACGAGCTTCGCGCGCACGCCGAACACGGCGTCCGCGTCGAGATAGGGGCCGCCCTTGAAGAACAGCTCGGTCACGAGCGCAAGGCGTCCGGGCGCCGAGACCTTGAAGTGGAAATGCGCCGGGCGCCAGGCGTGCCGCCCGCCCGCGCGCAGGAGGTCGCCGACCGGGCCGTCGTATGGCACGGTGTACGGCGCAGGCTTGATCGTGGTGAAGGCGTACCGGCCGTCGGCCCCCGTCTGCATCCGGCAGTAGAGGTTGTACTTTGCCTGCGCCGCGTCCTGCTGCCAGTACTTGCCGTTGTCCGCCGCCTGCCAGAACTCGAGCAGCGCGCCGGAGACGGGTTCGCCGGCGCCATTGAGGACATGGCCGCGCACCAGCATCGGCATGCCGGCATTGGCGCCGATGAGGTCGCTGTCCACCGGCAGCATGGGCGCGCCTTCCGCATAAAACGGCCCGAGCACGCTGCGCTCGGTGGCGCCGCTGCGGTCGCGCAGCAGGTCCACCAGTGACGACAGGCCCAGCACATCGGAGGTCAGCACGAACTCGCTGCGATCATTCGTGGAGATCGCCGCCGCCCGGTGCAGGAAGTCGATCGCGCGGCGCCATTCCTCCGGCGTCAGCTCGACTTCCCGCGCGAAGGCATGCAGGTGCGTGACCAGCCGCGCGATGACCTGCTTCAGGCGCGCATCGTCGCTCTGGTCGAAGGAGCGGATGACCGCTTCGGTGATGCGGTCGCGGTCGATGTCGTGCATGGGCGGGCGTTCAGTCGGCCTTGGCGCCGGAGACCTTCACGACCTGCGCGTACTTCACGACTTCCGCGTTGAGTGTCTTCGCGAATTCCGCCGCGGTGTTCGGCAGCACGTCGAACGACAGGCCGGCGAGCCGTTCCTTCACGTCCGGCGCCTGCAGCGCGCGCTGGATCTCGGCGTTGAGTTTGTTGACGATGGGCATCGGCGTGCCGGCCGGCGCGAAGAACGCGAACCACGTGTAATCCGCGAAGCCGGGGAAGCCCTGTTCGGCGACCGTCGGAACCTCCGGCAGGGCGGGCGAGCGTTTCGCGCTGGTGACCGCGAGTCCGCGGATGCGGTTGGCCTTGATCAACGGCACCGCCGGCGGCATGGAGGTGCTGCCGATCGGCACCTGTCCGCCGACCACTGCGGTGACGGCGGTTGCCGGGCTGTACGGCACGTGCTGGATGTCGATCTTGGCGAGGGTTTTGAGCAGTTCCATCGCGAGGTGGGTCGTCGTGCCGGTGCCGGAGGAGGCGTAGCTCATCGGCTTGGTCTTCGCGAGGGCGATCAACTCGGCCAGCGTGTTCGCCGGCACGGACGGATGCACGAAGAAGATATTCGGCGTCGACGCGGCCTGGATCACCGGCGTGAAGTCCTTGATCGCGTAGCCGGGATTGGCGTACAGGCTGACGTTCACCGCGAAGGCGACGCTGGTGCCGAGCAGCGTGTAGCCGTCGTTGTTGGCGCGTGCGGCCACCTGCGCGCCCACGTTGCCGCCGGCGCCGCCGCGGTTCTCGATGATCACGTTCTGCCCCCAGGCCTCGGTCAGCTTGACCGCGATGAGCCGCGCGATGATGTCGGTCGAGGCGCCGGGCGGAAAGGCAACGAGGATGCGGATCGGTTTGGTCGGAAAACCGGCGGGGGCGGCTTGCGCGAGGACCGGGGCTGCGGCAAGGGCCGCGATGAGTGCGCAGACCTGCGCGGGGAAGCAGCGGTGCATGGTGTTCTCCTCCGTAGGGCCTCGCTGGATCCGTCCGCCGGTCGGGCGCCGGGCTGGTGCGGGGCGAGGGCCGCGTAGTTTACCCGCGTTTGGCGGGCGTTCACCAAGCCGGCAGGGGCTAAACCGTGGCGATGGGCGTTACCGGCGAACCCACGGCCCCCGGCAGTCGCAGGGGCGGGGCCGTCAGCAGGAAGCGCGAGCGGCCGTGCTCGCGCAGCCAGTGCGCCAGCGGCGTCAGGTGCCACAGTTCCCCGAGATGCACGCCCAGTTTGAACAGGCAGTGTTCGTGCAGCGGCATGAGCGGGCCGCGATACTCGGCGGGCAGGTGAAACCGCCGGTCTTCCACCGCGTAGTTGTCGGCCACCAGCACGGCGAGCCCGCTGTCGGTGATCCACTGCAGCAGCCGGGGATCGTCCCCGGCCAGCACGGTACACATCCCGTGCAGGGCGGCGGCGTCCGGATCCCCGTGCATGTCGAGCACGCGCTGCGCAAAACCGGTGTGCAGGCAGAGCATGTCGCCCGCCTCCACGGCGACGCCGTCCGCGGCCATGACGCGCATAAGGTCGTCGTAGCCGATGCGCCGGCGGTCGTCGCCGAAGTGGTGGCGCAGATCGATCATGACGCCACGACCCTGGACGCAGCGTTCGGCCATGTTCTCGATGCCCAGCCGGCGCGCGCCCTGTGGGCCTGATCCGTCCGGTGCGGGCTTCGCGATGTGCTCGCCCCCCCGCCAGCCGTTGTAGAAGACCGGCTCCGGCACGCCGTCGCCGTCAGCGTCGAACAGCGAGCCCACGTGCGCGAGCGAGTCCCACTGTGTCGAATACTGCAGGTGCAGCAGTACGGCATCGTCGCAGATGACATCGCTACAGCCGGGATGATCCAGTTGCGCGGGCCGCACGTAGTAGTCGGCGCCGTCGCGACTCGCCGCCTGCAGGCGG
>CAZXNF010000306.1:0-5017 GCA_964641785.1 uncultured Streptomycetaceae bacterium
GACCGATGCCTTCAATTTCGTCGACTGGAACGTGATGGCGATCCTGCTCGGCATCTGGATCATCGCCGGCTATTTCGGCAAGTCCGGGGTGCCGAGTTGGCTGTCGATCCAGGCCCTGAGGTTTTCGGGCGGGCGCCCGGGCTTCCTCGTCATCATCCTGACCTTCCTCGCCGGCGTCATCTCGATGTTCGTCGACAACGTGGTGACCATCCTCATGATGGCGCCCGTCGCGTTGCCGCTCGCCAAGGCGCTCAAGCTGAAGCCGGTGCCGGTGATCCTGATGATCGGTTTCGGCGCCAACTTCATGGGCACGGCGCTCCTGATCGGCGACCTGCCGCCGCAGATGCTGCATAGCGTTGCCGGCGCCGAGTTCTTCGACTTTTTCTGGCAGTTCGGCCGGCCGTCGTCGTTTCCCATCCTGATGGTGACCTTCGTCATCACCCTCGCGGCGATGTGGGCCTACGGCTTCCGCGGGCACCAGCGGGTCACGGACATGTCCGTGCTCAACATGGAGGCGAAGATCGAGAACCCGCTGTTCGCGACCATCGTCGTGGGCTGGTTCGTCGGCACGGTGATCGCGATGTCGTTGCGCGAATTCATCGGCGTCCAGCTCGGCTTCATCGCCCTGACCGGCGCGTTGTCACTCGTGCTGGTGCTGACTTTGCTCGGGGATCGCGTCAAGGAGGCCACGAGCTTCGAGGAATGCCTGCAGGAACTCGACTGGCGTGCGATCTTCTTCTATGTCGCCCTGTTTGCGCTGGTCGGCGGACTCGAGAAGAGCCACATCCTCGACAAGCTCGCGGATGCGCTCAAGCCGATTTTCGCCGAGAACTACGCGCTCGGCGCCACGCTGCTTTACTGGATCACCGTGCCCATCGTCGGCATCGTCGAGCACGACGCCTACATCCTCACCTTCCTGCGCACGATCAAGGACATGTCGCAGGCCGGCATCGAGCCGTGGCCGCTGTGGTGGATGCTGGTGTGGTCGGGCACGCTCGGCAGCAACCTCACCGTTGCAGGCGCGCCGGCGCTGTACGTTGCGCTCAGCCTCGGCGAGAAGGAGGAGGGGCGCAAGGTTTCGCTGCGCGAGTTCCTCGCCTGGAGTATTCCCTTTACCCTGGTCTGCTCAGTGATCTGCTACGTGCTGGGCATGCTGATCTGGGTTCTGCCCTACTCGAACTGACCAAGGAGGCGACATGTACAAGAACATACTCATCCCCACCGATGGCTCGCCCCTGTCCCGCTCGGCCGCTGCCGCAGCGGTAAAGCTCGCGAAGGCGGTCGGTGCGAAGGTTACCGCTTTCTACGCGGCGCCCCCGGCAACACCGCTGGTGTACAAGGGCCTGCTGCCCGTCGGCTACATGACTTCCGGGGAGCATGCGGCCGCCATCAAAAAGGCCGCGGCGCGCTACCTGGGTGTGGTGGAGGCCGCGGCACGAGCCGCCGGCGTGCGTTGCACGAGCGTGCACGTCACGAGCGATTTCCCGGCGGCGGCCATGCTGGACGCAGCGCGCAAGGAGAAATGCGATCTCATTTTTATCGCCTCGCATGGCCGCAAGGGGCTTTCCAGCGTGCTGCTCGGCAGCCAGACCCAGAAAGTGATCGCGAACGCCAAGGTGGCGGTGCTCGTTCACCGCTAGCCTGCTCCGGACGGGGTTTTGGCCGCGCGTCTGCATATGCGGCCAGCTCACCCGTCCGCAGGCTTACTACATTGAGGCGAGCCATGGTTGCGGTTGCTAGCGCGTTCCTGTTTTCCCTGTTGCTGGTGTCCGCGCCCGTCTTCGCCGCGCCTGCCGACGGTCCCGCGGTGCTCGGCATCCCCGTCGACTTCATCCTGTTCGCGGTCACCCTGCTGGGCGTGGCGCTGTTCCATCACCACACGCTGCGGGTCGCGCTGGCCGGGCTGGCCACCATCGTCGTCTACAAGCTGCTGTTCACCGGCTTCAAGACGGGGGAGGGTTTTGCCGGGCTCGCCTGGCACCTGCACCACGAATGGGTAATTCTCGCCAATCTGCTCGGCCTGCTGCTGGGCTTCGCACTGCTCGCCAAGCATTTCGAGGAGAGCCACGTGCCGGCGGTGCTGCCGCGCTACCTGCCGGACGACTGGAAGGGCGGCTTCGTCCTGCTGGTGATGATTTTTGTGCTGTCCGGCTTTCTCGACAACATCGCCGCCGCCATGATCGGCGGCACCATCGCGATGACGGTATTCCGCGGCAAGGTGCACATCGGCTACCTGGCGGCGATCGTCGCCGCGTCCAACGCGGGCGGCGCGGGCAGTGTGGTCGGCGATACGACGACGACGATGATGTGGATCGCCGGGGTCGATCCGCTCGACGTGCTCCATGCCTACGTGGCATCCAGCGTGGCGCTGGTCATTTTCGCGGTGCCCGCGGCCCGGATGCAGCAGCGATATTCACCGATCACGCGGGACGTGCGCGGCGACGTTCACGTCGACTGGCTGCGCGTCGGCATCGTCGGCTTCATCCTGCTGGCCGCGATTGTCACCAACGTGACGGTCAACCTGAACTTCAGCGAACTCTCCGATCATTTCCCCTTCCTCGGCGCCGCGGTGTGCGTGGCGATCCTGCTCGCGGCGCCACTGCGCAAGCCGGACTGGGGGCTGCTGCCCGAGGCGTTCAAGGGCAGCGTGTTCCTGCTGTGCCTGATCCTGTGTGCGTCGCTGATGCCGGTGGAGAAACTGCCGCTGGCGTCGTGGCAGACGGCGCTCGGGCTGGGGTTCGTGTCGTCGGTCTTCGACAATATCCCGTTGACGGAGCTTGCCATCAAGCAGGGGGGCTATGACTGGGGGTTTCTCGCCTACGCCGTCGGCTTCGGCGGGTCCATGGTCTGGTTTGGGTCATCGGCCGGCGTCGCGCTGTCGAACATGTTTCCGGAGGCGAAGTCCATCGGGCGCTGGCTGCGCCACGGCTGGTGGATTGCCGTGGCCTACGTGGCCGGCTTTTTTGTCATGCTGGCCGTACTCGGCTGGCAACCCCACGCACCCTTGAAGGGCGCCGCACCGACCGCCACGCAGCCGGTGCCGGTGCACTAGCGCGGATCCGGCGGTGGGGGGGGGTGGCCTACTTCACCAGCGTGACGGGCATTTCGGCGAGGTGCACCACTTCGGTGGCCACCGATCCCAGCAGCAGGCGGCCCAGCGTCCCCTTGCCGCGCGTACCCATGACGATCATGTCGCAGGACCTGCTTTTTGCGTGCCCGGCGATGGCCGGCGCGATGTTGCCGATCACAACCTCTGCGGTGTAGCGAACGCCAGCGGTATCGAGCCGTTGTCGCGCATCGGCCAGCATCATGCCGCCTTCCTGCTGCTGGAATTCATGGATCTTCTCGGCGTTCCAGAAGCGGTGCACCTCCGGCGAGTCCATTGCGTCCCGCACGTTGACCAGGACGATTTCCATGTCCCGGGACTTGCCCGCCAGCGCGATCAGGTAGTCGACGACCCGTGTGGCGTTGGGCGAACCGTCTATCGGCGCGAGTATTCTCAGCATGGTCTGGCTCCTCGATGCATTGTTTCACTGGCCGGAACGGCAAGCGCCACGTAGCCCAAGACTGGTGATGGCTCCGCCGGGATGCGACGACCTGCGCCGCATTGGACGACGTGCAAGGCAATGCAAGTATAAGTGACGGCGCGCGGCGCACCTTTGATCCGCATCAAGTCGGCGCTGGCCTGTCGGCAGTAACGTAGAGCTTTGCAGACCTCAGACCTGTTCGCCAGCGGTGCCGCGTTTCGGTGCGCAAAGGCTAAAGATGGCAACTCCAGCCGCAGCCCAGTAAGATTCTGGCCGCCAAGGGCGTGCAGTCTCGGCAGCGCCCACAGTTCAACGGAAAAGCGAGGAGCATAAAATGAAGGTGTTGTTGCCTGTGGATGGTTCTGACTGTTCGGCCCGGGCGGTCGATTTCGTCATCAGGAGCGCGGGGATGTATCGTGACCCGGTCGACCTGCATCTGTTGACGGTACATGCGCCGATTCCCTACCAGAACGCGATCGCCGCGCTTGGCAAGGACAAGGTGAACAATTATTATCAGGAGGAAGGCCTCGAGACCCTGAAGCCCGCGCGTGCGAAGCTGGATGCGGCCAAGGTCGCCTACCAGTTCCACATCGGCGTCGGCGATCCGGCCGATGTCATCGTGGAGTACGCCAAGGAGAAGGCCGCGGACCAGATCGTGATGGGCACCCACGGCCGTGGCCAGGTGGGAACCGCTTTCCTGGGGTCGGTGGCGGGCAAGGTGATCCAGCGCGCCCCCGCGCCGCTACTCTTGGTCAAGTAGGCGCTGCACGCGTCGCGGCGTCGCCTGTTGCGGCGCAGCATGTGCGGTGCGCAAACGGCCGACACATGGACAGAGCGGGTTTCTGGGCGGTACCGCGCGGCTTGACCGCGGTCAATTCAATCGTGGCTTGTCGCCCGTACCATCCTCGTTGTCGCGGGCGGGCAAAAGCTGTCAGACTATCCGCGCGGTCGCCACTGGGATTTCTTTGAAGGTGTGTCAGGCTGCCCCATGAACCCCCGACAGACGCCCGCGAAGCACGGGTGTCGCAGGGATATAACCGAACGGCCCACAGGGGCCGACTTGAGGAGAGTGCAGTGAATACTTCAGCGTCTACCCCTATCGTGCGCCGAGCCTGCGCGCTGCTGGCCGTATCGTTTGCATGGTCGTTCGCCGGGGCTGTGTCTGCGGCGGGCTGGGAACCCACCAGACCGGTGGAGTTCGTCGTTCCGGCCGGTACCGGCGGCGGCGCCGATCAGATGGCCCGCCTCCTGCAGGGTGTCATCTCCAAGAACAACCTGATGAAGCAGCCGCTCATCGTCGTCAACAAATCGGGCGGCGCCGGGGCGGAGGGATTCCTGGCCATCAAGGAGGCGAAAGGCGATCCGAACAAGATCATCATCACGCTGTCCAATCTGTTCACGACTCCGCTCGCC
The DNA here is from genome assembly GCA_964641785.1 of uncultured Streptomycetaceae bacterium. Lineage (GTDB taxonomy): Bacteria > Pseudomonadota > Gammaproteobacteria > Burkholderiales > SG8-41 > CAZXNF01. Next base: position 4,941 of record CAZXNF010000306.1, read on the forward strand.
ACCGGCGTGCCTTTCAACTGGAAGGACATGACCCCGGTCGCGATGCTCGCGCTCGACCAGTTCGTGCTGTGGGTGAA
>CAZXNF010000307.1:0-4998 GCA_964641785.1 uncultured Streptomycetaceae bacterium
TCAACGGGATTTCCTTCGGGCAGGCGTGGACGGTTTGGCGGGATCAGGCACCGCGGCGGGCGCACCCGCCGGCAGGCCGAATAACCCCTGATCGTATAACGCATTGGTCTCCGCGGTCACGATCTGGGACACCTCCTCGGCCGCGGCGGAGCGCCGGCGCTCGGCCGGCGAGGCCAGAAACAGCATGCGGTGGAGGTTGGCGTCCGCGACCTGGAACGCGGCGATGCGCCCGGCGCGGATGTCTTCGTGGAAGGCCGAGACCGGCATGACGGTCACGCCCGCGCCCCGCAGCAGCAGTTGACGGATCGCCTCCACCGAGTCGATTTCGACCTCCACACTCAGCTTGGCATGATGGCGGCCGATCTGTTCCTCGACCAGCGCGCGGATGCCTTCGGTGATGATGACCGGGGTCTTCGCCAGTTCCGCCAGCGTGTAAAAGCGGCGCGTCCCGCGCGCCTGCGGCGGCGACAGCACCACGATGGGCTCCGAAATCAGCGGCGTCAGCGTCAGCGCGCGCGACGCCGCCGGATTGGTCAGCACGGCCAGGTCGACGCGGCCGGTCAGCAGGCCGTCGTAGAGAAGCGTGCTGAACGCTTCCACCACCTTGACCGCCACGCCCGGACACTGGCGCTGCACGCGTTCGACGATGCCCGGCGCCAGCAAATGGCCGACTGTCGGCGACAGGCCGAGCACGACCCGGCCGCGCGGCACTTCGACATCCGCCCGCAGATCCTCGGTGACGCGGGCGAACTCGCGCATCACCCGGCGGCAGTGGTCCAGAAACTGGCGCCCCGCGCCGGTCAGGCGCACCCCGCGCGGCAGGCGGACCAGCAGCTGCATGCCCAGTTCGTCCTCGAGGCTGCGGACGTGCCGCGACAGCGCCGGCTGCGCCACGCCCAGCTGTTCGGCGGCGCGCGTGATGCTACCGAGATCGGCGATCTGCACGAAATACTTGATGCTGCGGAGGTCCATCAGGAGACGCAGGCCGCAAGGCCCGCATGAATAACAAAACGATATGGCTGGGCTGGAGGCGGCGATGATTGCAGGATGGCGCCCGCCGTGCAATCTCCCGTCGAAATGCTGCTTTGCAACACCTGCCGTTACTGGTGCCGCTATCCTGTGCCATGCCTAGTCGGCATGAGTTAGATGCTCAAATGATATTGGTGGCGCCTGCGCGGCAGGCCTAGGATGCGGCTTCCCCCGGACGGTATCGCTTCGATCGACGCAGCCGCCCCTTCCCGCCAGCAACGAGGACTCTCCGTGAAACAGATCAACGTCGGCATCATCGGCACCGGCTGGTGCGGCGGCATCCGCGCCGACACCTGCGCCGCCAACCCGTTCGTCAACGAACTCCATCTGGCGGAAACCCGGCCAGAGCGATTGGCGGAGGTCGCCAAGGCCACCGGCGCCAAGACCGCGACGGCCGATTACCGGGACATCGTCCGCAACGACAAGATCGACGCGGTGATGATCTCGGCCACGCCCGAGCACCTGCATTACCCGATGGCGCGCGACGCCCTGCTGTCCGGCAAGCACGTGTTCCTGGAAAAGCCCATCTCCATCGAACTGCATGAAGCCGATGAACTGATCGCAATCGCGAACAAGGCGAAACTCAAGTTCACGATCGGCTATTCGCAGCGCTTCCATCCCAAATTCGCTTACGTCCACAAATGCGCCACCGACGGCACGCTCGGCAAGCCGGTCAGCGCGCTGGTCAGCCGCCACATCGGGCGCAACCTCGGCAAGAAGATCACCGGACGCAGCAAGCTCTCGCCGGCGGCGATGGAAGCCACGCATGACCTCGACTTCATCCTCTGGTGCCTGCAGCCGGCCAGGCCCGTGCGCGTCTACTCGCAGGTCAACTTCGGCACGATGAAGGCGACGAGCGGAACCGACACGCCGGACACGCAGTACATCACCGTCACCATGGACAGCGGCGTGTCCTTCGTCATCGGCGCCGGCTGGAGCCTGCCGCCGGCCTACCCCAACTTTTCGATGACCTGGATCGAGTTCATCGGCACCGAGGGCGCGCTGATCATCGACGACACCCACCGCGACTCGATGCTGACCACGGTCCAGGGCGGCATCGTGCATCCGATGTCGAGCATGCCCGGCGAACGCGTCAACCATACTTACGCGGGGCCGATGCAGAACGAGACCATCCATTTCGTGGAAGCAGTGGCCTGCGACCGCCCGGTGCTGGTGACCGGCGAGGAAGCCCGCCAGGTGATGGAGGTGTACATCGCCGCCGACCTGTCGGCCGAACGTAACGAACCGGTCAGCCTGCCGCTGCCGGAGTCGCGTCCCGCCATGGCCGCCGTCGGCGCCCGCTGACCCTGCCGCCGCTTCAGCCTTTATCCAGGAGCCCACATGACCCAACGCCTGCGCGGCATCACCGACGAAGAAGCCACTGGTGTGGTGAAGGAAATCTTCGAGACCTCCAACCAGTTGCTCGGCCGCACCGCCAACCTGATGCGCATCCTCGCGCACAGCCCGTACCTGGCGCGCTGGTTCCTGCCGCTGGTCGCCGCGGTGCGCCAGCCCAACGCCGGCGCCGTCTCCGACGTGCGGCTGCGCAACCTGGCCACGCTGAAGACCTCGACTCTGAACGACTGCAATTACTGAACGGTCCACAATCAAGTGCTTGGTCAAGCACTCGGTCTGACGGATGCGGAATTCGCGGCACTGAAGCGGGATGATTACCGCGACAGTCCCCTGTTCAACGAGAAGGAGAAGGCTGCCCTGTGGTGGGCGGAAGCGATGACCCTCAACACGGCCAAGCGCGATCCGGCGGTGTGGAAAGAAATGCGGCGGCTCTTCAGCGATGCCGAGATCGTGGAAATCTCGCTGATCACCGGCTTGTTCGCCATGCTCAACCGCCTGAACGATTCATTCTGGACCGAACTGGAGTCCGAGGAATACAACCGGCGTCAGCACGGCGCGGTCGGCGTCACCGCGCAGGCTCTTGAGGACTACGCCTGCCGCATCTGCGGCGGCAAGGGGAAATGACCGGCATGCGCAAGCAACCCAAACGAATCGGCCTCGGCATCATCGGCGCGGGCCGCGTCGGCCTGATCCGCGGCGATGTCGCCACCCGCCATACGGCGGTGGACTGGATCGGCATCGCGGAAAAGAACCCGGAGCGCGGCAAGCTGGTCGCGGAAAAGATCGGCGCCGACTTCCTGACCACCGACTACCGTGAACTGCTGCGCCGGCCCGAACTGACCGCGGCGGTCATCTCTACCGACGAGCATCTGCACGTCGATCCCGTGCTCGGGGCCTGCGAGCGCGGTATCCCGCTGATGATCGAGAAGCCGCTGGCGACGACGCTGGTGGAATCCGAGATGGTGCTGAAGGCCCTCACGGCCGCCGGCATCGATGCCGTCATCGGCTACACGCAGCGCTTCCGCCGCCGCTGGCTGGTGGCCAAGGAGAAGATTAATACCGGCGCGCTCGGCGAAGTGACGATGGTCACTTCCCGCGGCTTCATGAACCGGCTGGTCGCCATCGACAACTACAAGCGCACCAACAATCCGGCGGAGATCTCGCCGATGGTGATTTCCGGCACCCACGCGCTCGATCTCGCGCTGTGGCTGCTGGAGGGGAAAACCCCCGTGGAGGTCTACGCCCGCTCGGTGGACAAGGCGCTCGGACCCACGCTGAAAGGCATCGACGGCACCGCTTATACGATCATCTTCGACGACGACACCGTCTACAGCGGCGTGCTGACCTGGGGCCTGCCGGAAGTCTGGCCCGGCGCGGTCTATAGCCTGGAAGTCGGCATCGTCGGCACCGAGGGCGTGCTCACGATCGATGACACTCACCGCGACATTGTCCTCGCCACCAACATCGTGCAGGGCGAGGGCTACGCGCCGGACAAACGGCGCCACGTCGATTTCCTGACCAGCTACCCCGTCGGCGACATGGCGCTCGGTGAACTCCGCGGGCCCATGCGCGAGGAAACGGTAGACTGGCTGAACCGCGTGTCGATGGGCCTGAAGACCCAGCATGCCACCGCGGCCGAGGGACTCAACCGCCTGATGATGACCAAGGCGATCGACCTGTCGGCGAAACTGAAGCGCCCCCTCAAGCTGCCGCTGGGGGCTGCCGACATTTCGCAGATCAGGTGACGGACCACAGGAAACAGCGGCGCAGACCGCTCGTGCAATCCAAGCGGGTGAGCAAGACCATTGATCGCGCTTTCCGTCAGCAGAAAATCCGCGGATTGCACGCAAGCCCCGACCCGGAGGCCGGTCATGAGCTTGCACGACAACAGCGTCGGATTTGAACAATCTACAATCAACGAGGAGAACACCATGCGGATCAGCCTGCGTATCGCTCTTTGCCTGTTCGCCGCCGGCAGCACGCTGCCGCTGCAAGCTCAGGACTATCCCAGCCGCCCCATGCGCATGATGATTCCGTTCGCGCCCGGCGGCGCATCCGATCTGGTCGGCCGCATCATCCAGCCGCGGATGAGCGAGTTTCTGGGCCAGCAGATCGTCGTCGACAACCGCGGCGGCGCCGCCGGCAACATCGGCGTCGAGATTGCCGCCACCGCCCCGCCCGACGGCCATACCCTGCTGCTCGGCAACATCGGCACCATGGCGATCAATCCAGCGCTGTACCCGAAGTTTGCGTATCAGCCCGCGAAGTCCCTCACCCCCGTCACCCAGGTCGTGGACGTGCCCGGCGCGCTGGTCGTCAATCCGACGCTGCCAGTCAAGAGCGTCAAGGAACTGGTGGACTACGCCAAGGCCAATCCCGGCAAGCTCAATTTCGGCTCGCCCGGGCCCGGCAGCGCCAACCGGCTCGAGATGGAGGTCTTTACCCGGGCGGCCGGGCTCAAGATGACGCATATCCCGTATAAGGGCGGCGCCGGTCCTGCCGTGACCGGCCTGCTCGCCGGCGAGACCCAGCTCATGTTCGTGACGCTGTCGTCGTCCGTGACCTTCGTCAAGGCCGGGCGGCTGCGCGCGCTCGCGATCACCTCGCCCAAAC
>CAZXNF010000308.1:0-4988 GCA_964641785.1 uncultured Streptomycetaceae bacterium
TGGCCGGCAGCGGGTTGAACATCGCCGTGAGGGTTTCCAGCAGGTCGTTGCCGAGGCGGCTCATGATGGCGAAGGCGGTAAGCCAGGTGGCCAGCAGCAGGCCGGCCACATAGCCCTGGAGCAGCACCTTGATCGAGAACCAGCCGCGCTGCAGGAGCGTGCCCTTCACCACCCCGTCGTAGAAGGCGACGAGGGTGTCGCTGAACTTCGGGAACAGGAGCGGGTTGTTCAGCAGCGTCGCATACACCTCCCAAACGGCGGCCATGGCGAGCAGCAGCAGCGTCTTGCGTACCGCGCTCTGGTTCCAGAGCCGCTCCCAGGCGGTCAGCGGCTTTTCGACGACGCCAAAGCCGCTGCGCCCGATGTCCCGTACGAACTCGGGGCGGGCGGCGGCGCCGGGTTCAGGCGCGGTCATGGGCGGTCTCCTCGATGTCATCGGCGAACAGCAGGTCGTGGATGTGCTCGGAAAGGCTGCGGCCGTCCGCGCGCACCGCGTCGTTGCCGTCGCTGTTGAGTTCGGCCTTCACCTGTCCGGGGTGCGGGCTCATGAGCAGGATGCGGTTGCCGAGTACGACGGCCTCCGGGATCGAATGCGTGACGAACAGGACGGTGAAGCGGGTCTCCTCCCACAGCTGCAGCAGTTCTTCCTGCATCTTGCGGCGGGTCAGCGCATCGAGCGCCGCAAAGGGCTCGTCCATCAGCAGGATCTTGGGCTCCATCGCCATGCCGCGGGCGATGGCGACGCGCTGCTTCATGCCGCCGGACAGCGTGTGCGGGTAGCTGTCCGCGAAGGCGCTGAGCTTGACCTTGTCGATGTAGTGCAGCGCGCGCTCCGCTGCCTGCCGTCCGGACAGGGTGCCGCTCGCGGTCAGCGCGAACATCACGTTTTCCTTGACCGTTTTCCAGGGCAGGAGCTGGTCGAATTCCTGGAACACCATCACGCGGTCGGAGCCCGGCCGGCTGATCGCCTGGCCGTTGAGCCGGATCGCGCCCTCGACCGGCTGCAGGTAGCCGCCCGCGGCTTTCAGGAGCGTGGACTTGCCGCAGCCCGACGGGCCGAGAATGATGAAGCGGTCCGCCGCGTGGATGTTGAAGCTCACCCGGTAGGTCGCGGTGACGAGGTGGTCCTTCGTCTTGTACTGGAGCGTGACCCCGCTGGCCTCCAGCAGGGGTGCGCTCTCGTCAGGCCCGGCCATCAGCTGCCTGGCAGGTTATGCAGTTCGGGGAAGTACAGGTCCTTCCACGAGCCGGCCTTGCCCTTGAGCGTGCCGGTCTTGCTCATGAAGTCCGCGATGGGCAGGGTTTTCTCGGGCGTCATGGTGATGCGAATCTCGGGATCGTTCAGCAGTTTCAGGATGGCCTCGGTGCCGCTCCTGTCCTTGGACTCGCGGACATAAATCTCCGCCGCCTGACGTTTGTTGGCGTTGATGAAATCGGTTGCTTCCTTGTGGGCGTTGAGGAATGCCTGATAGGTCTTCGGGTTCTCGTCGCGGAACCTGCTGGTTGCCCACGTCACGAGGAAAGTCGCCGGGCCGCCGGAGAGATCGTACGAGTTGAGGATCAGCCGCACGCCGGGTTTCTCGAGCGCCTCATACTGGAACGGCGGTGAGGAGAAGTAGGCCGTGACTTCCTTGCCGGAGAGGAAGGCCGCCAGCCCGTCGGGATGCGACAGGTTGCGGTACAGCGTGCTGAACTTGTTGAAGTTCGCGTCGCCAAACTCGCGGGCCGCCGCCATCTGCAGGACGACCGTGTGGATCGAGGAGCCCGCGCCGGCCATGGAGATGCGGTCTTTGTCGGTGAAGTCCCGGATCGACTTCACGTTCGGATTGTTGGTGACCAGGTACATCGGCATCGAGGACAGAGCGGTCACGGCCTTGACGTTGAGATTGCCCCGCGTGCGATCCCACAGGATGAGAAACGGGGCCACGCCGCCGGAGGCGATGTGCAATGATCCCGACAGCAGCGCGTCGTTCGCCGCCGCGCCTGCGCCCAGGGTGGACCAGCTGACTTTCGTGTCCGGCAACCCGGCAGCCTTGAGGTGCTTCTCGACGATGCCATTGGCCTTCATGATGGTGAGCGGCAGGTAGCCGATGCCGAACTGGAGGGCGATCTTGAAGTCGTCGACTTCCGGCTTCTGCGCGTTGGCAACAGGCGCCAGCGCCAACAGGAACGCGGACGCGGCGAGCGCCGCAGCGATGCTGATTCTCATGGTTTTCCTCCTCGGGGTTGTGGTTGTTCGTCAGTGGCTCTTCACGGCCTGACGCCGCATTTGTACTTGGGTCCGAGGCTGGTGGCAAGGCGAGTTTGCGCCGCCGCGATGAACCGGCAGAGGTAAGGTCTGGTTTCGCGTGGGTCGATGACGTCCTCTACGGCAAAGGCTTCGGCGGTGAGGACCGGCGAGGCATACCGCCGCAGTTCGGCCTCCAGTTCCTGCACGCGCCGCGCGGGATCGGGCGCGGCCTCGATCTCTCGCCGGTAGGCGGCGGCGACGCCGCCTTCAACCGGCAGCGAGCCCCATTCGGCGGACGGCCAGGCGATCTTGAGGTCGAGGCCGTTCTTGTCGGTGGTGCCCATGCCGGCCATGCCGTAGCACTTGCGGATCACGACGGTGATCGCCGGCACCGTGACCTGGAGCCCGGCGTGGACCGTGCGCATGCCTTCGCGCAGGGTCGCGGCGGCCTCGGCGGCGGTACCGACCATGAAACCCGGCACGTCCACGAAGTAGACCAGCGGGATGTGGAAGGTGTCGCACAGATCGATGAAGTGCGTCTGCTTGCGGGCGGCCTTCGCGTCCATGGCGCCGCCCAGCACCATCGGGTTGTTGGCGACGATGCCGACCACCTGGCCCTGCAGGCGGGCGAGGCAGGTGATCACCGAGCGGCCGAACGTCGGCTGGATTTCGAAGATTGAATCCTGGTCCACGACGAGCGATACCAGCTTGCGCATGTTGTAGGGCTGGCGCCGCTCGCGCGGCACGATGGAGAGCAGGGCTTCCTCGCGCCGGTCGGCGGGATCGTCGGCTGCCCCCGTGGGCGGCAGTTCCCAGACGTTCTGCGGCAGGTAGGAAAGGAAGCGTTTGACCTGCGCGATGCAGTCGGCCTCGTTCGCGGCCACGTTGTCGACCGTGCCGGCGATGTCCACCGCGACGTGGGCGCCGCCGAGTTGCTCCTTGTCGACCTTCTCGCCCAGTGACCGTTCGACCACCGGCGGGCCGGCGGCGAAGATCTGGCTGGTGCCCTTCACCATGACCGACCAGTGCGAAAGGATGGCGCGTCCGGCCGGACCGCCCGCCGCCGTGCCCATGACGGCGCTCACTACCGGCACGAGACCGAGCAACTCCACGGCGCGCTCGAAGCCGTGAATGCCAGGGAACACGGTGTAGCCGCGCTTTTTGGCCGAGGTCACCGTGCCGCCCGCACCGTCGATCAGGTTGATGAGGGGAATGCGGTATTGGCAGGCAAGGTCCTCGACGAACCCGCCCTGGCCGCCTTTGCGGCGCAGCCCGCTCGAACTCGTGCCGCCCCGGATGGTGAAGTCCTCGCCGCCGATGGCGACCGGGCGTCCGTCGATCTTGCCGAGACCCATGACGTAGGGGGCGGGCACGACGCGCTGGAGATTGCCGTTGGCGTCGCGCTCGGCGGTGCCGGTGAGCTTGCCGACCTCCTGGAACGAGCCGGCGTCGAGCAGCTTGCCGATACGCTCGCGGACCGTGAGCCGTCCCTGCTCGTGGTGGCGCGCAACGGCGGCCTCACCACCCAGCGCGTCCGCCCAGGCGTGGCGTTGCTGGAGTTCGTCGACTTCGGGTTTCCAGGTCATCGCTGTCCCATCTCAAGAATGTTCACGCGTCCTTCAGGTAGCGCTGTTCAAGCGCGCGCCAGTGTGCGCTGTTCACCGCGTCTTCACGGTCCATGAACGTGGCGAGGTCGCCTTCGATCGCCGCCGTGTCGCCGTCGCGCTTGAGTACCGCCAGCACCTTCTTGGCGGCGGCGATGGCGGCGCGGTGCGTCTGCGACGGGTAGATGCCCAGCCGGTAGCCCATCGCTTCGAGCTGCTGCCGGGGCAGTGGCGGGGTCTTTCCGCCTTCGAATATGTTGGCCAGCGCAGGCTTGCTGATCGCGCGGGGGATCGCCGCCAGTTCTTCCGCATTCTGCGGGGCTTCGACGAAGCCAACGTCGGCGCCAGCTTCGAGGTAGGCATTCATGCGATCGAGCGCGGCCTGCAGGCCTTCGACCGCGCGGGCATCGGTGCGCGCGATGATGACCATGTCCGCATCGCGGCGGGTATCGACGGCGGCCTTTATTTTGCCGACCATCTCCTCTTTTCTCACCAGTTGTTTGCCCTCGTAGTGGCCGCATTTCTTGGGGGAAATCTGGTCTTCGAGATGAAACGCGGCAACCCCTGTCTTTTCGTACTCGCGCACGGCACGCACGACGTTCAGTGCGTTGCCGTAGCCGCTGTCCATGTCGCTGATGACCGGAATCTCGACGGCTTCGACCGTGCGCGAAATCCACTGGACGACCTCGGTCATGGTCAGCAAGCCGACGTCCGGATAGCCGTTCGCGCGCGAGTAGCCGCCGCCGGTGAGATACACCGCGTCGAACCCGGCGAGCTGGACGAGGCGCGCGGTCAGGGTGTCGTAGGCGCCGGGCACGATGGTGTAGCGGGTTGAGGAGAGGAGCTGCCTGAGTTGTTTTCGCGCGTTCATCAACGATCCCTCACTGTAGCCGTCGGCGGATGGCGAGGTTGAACAGGCCGCCGTGACGGAAGTATTCCACGTCCTGCGTCGTGTCGAGACGCGACAGCAGCATGATCGACTCGCGTCTGCCGTCGCTGCGGGTGATGGTGCAGGCGTGCTTCGTGCGTGGCGCAAGTGCGCCTTCGAAGCCGCCGATATCGAAGCGTTCGCTGCCGTCGAGCGCCAGCGTCCTGCGGTTAATGCCGTTTTCGAATTGGAGGGGCACCACGCCCATGCCGACGAGGTTGGAGCG
>CAZXNF010000309.1:0-4978 GCA_964641785.1 uncultured Streptomycetaceae bacterium
CCCCAGCCCTCCCCCGCGCGTAGCGCAAGGGAGGGTGAGAATGGATTGCATGCGGTACGAACGGGAGGGAGGGGGATGACTGCGTATGGCGAACACTCCACATATTGTCATGCACGGCAAAATAAATCACTATACGAACCATAAGCACAAGACGTATCACTATCTGATTTAATTGATTGCTTGATTAGTGAAGCGGCACTGTGCAGCACGCGCCCTGTTGCAGGCGTGTGGTTCGCGTACCAGACGAGGCGGCATCTGCATATGTGCGCGCTAGCAACGGCGGCCCAACGGACAGGGAGTGCGATCATGGTGGCGAAGTCAGTGAAGCGTGTGGTGTGTGGCCTGGCCCTGCTGGGCCTGGCGGGAACAGCCTGCGCGCAGGCGCCGGCCTTTCCGGTGAGGACGATCCGGATCGTGGTGCCGTTTCTCGCGGGCGGCGCATCGGATGGCGTGGGGCGGCTGGTCAGCACGCGGCTCCCCGAACTGGTGCAGCAGCAGGTCATCATCGACAACCGCGCGGGGGCGGGCGGCACGATCGGCGCGGAGCTCGTCGCGCGCGCAGCGCCGGACGGCTACACCCTGCTCCTCGGCAACATCGGGGTGATCAGCGTGGCGCCGAGCGTGTTTTCGCGGCTCTCCTACGATCCGGTCAAGGATTTCGCGCCGATCTCGAATCTGGTCGCCGGCCCGAACTTCGTGCTCGCGCACCCGGCGCTGCCGGCGCGCAACATCAAGGAACTGATCGCGCTCGCCAAGGCGCGGCCCGGTGAACTGAACTTCGCGAGCGCGGGGCCCGGGCAGGTGTCGCACATTTCCGGCGAGTTGTTCAAGATGATGACCGGAGTCAACATCACCTTCGTGTTCTACAAGGGGCAGGCCGCTTACGTACCGGAACTGGTCGGCGGCCACATTCCGCTGACGTTCTCCACGATCCCGGAAATGCTGCCCTTCGTGCAGAGCGGCAAGCTCCGCGCCCTGGCCGTCACCAGCGCGCGCCGCATCAAGGTCGCGGCCGACGTGCCGACGATGGACGAGTCCGGCGTGCCGGGCTACGAGGTGCTGAACTGGAACGGCATCCTCGCGCCCGCCAATACGCCGCGCGACGTGATCACCCGGCTGCATCGCGACATCACGCGCATCATGCAGAACCCGGACCTGCAGAAGCTGGTCGAGAGCCAGGGCAATTTCGTGGTGGCCGACTCGCCCGCCGAGTTCAGTGAGTTCATCCGTCGCGAAACCGAAAAGTGGGGCAAGGTCATGAAGCAGGCGGGGGTGAAGCTTGACTGAAACCGTGTTTCGTCCCGCCGCGCGCGTGAAGGCGCTGCGGCAGTCGCCGGCGAACGCCGCCAACCAGCGCGCCACGCAACTGAAGGCGGAGGGGCGCGACATCCTGTCGTTTGCCATAGGCGAGCCGGATTTCCCGACGCCGGAGCACGTCAAGGAGGCGGCGATTGCCGCCATGCGCAACGAGCAGACGAAGTACACCGCAGTGGACGGCACGCGCGAAATGAAGGCCGCCGTGTGTACCAAGTTCGCGCGTGACAACGGACTCGCGTTCAAGCCCGAGCAGATCACGGTCAGCGGGGGCGCCAAGCATGTGATCTACAACGCGTTCATGTGCACGCTCGATCCCGGCGACGAGATCATCGTCCCGGCGCCGCACTACACCGCGTACACCGACATTGCCTCGATCTGCGGCGCGGTGCCGGTGAGCATCCCCTGCACGGAGGCGAACGGTTTCAAGCTGCAGCCCGCGGAACTGGAGCGGGCGATCACGGCGCGCACCCGCTGGCTGGTGCTGACCAGTCCGTCCAACCCGACGGGCGCGGCCTACACGCAGGAGGAATTGCAGGCGCTGGCGGCGGTGCTCGAGCGCCACCCGCAGGTGTGGGTGCTGTGCGACGACATCTACGAGCACCTGCTGTTCGACGGCCGCACGTTCGCGACCATGGCGCAGGCCGCGCCCGCGCTGGCGGACCGCACGCTGACGGTCAACGGCGTGTCCAAGGCCTACGCGATGACGGGCTGGCGCATCGGCTACGGCGCCGGGCCGGTGGCGCTGATCAACAGCATGCGCAAGATGCAGTCGCAGAGCACGTCCTGCCCGAGCTCGGTGTCGCAGGCCGCCGCGGTGGAAGCGCTGACGGGCCCGCAGGAGTATCTTGCGCTGCGCGCGCACGAGTTCCAGCAGCGGCGCGACGCGGTGGTGCGGGCGCTGAACGCGATTCCGGGGCTCTCCTGTCGCACGCCGGAAGGCGCGTTCTACGTGTTTCCGTCCTGTGCCGGGATGATCGGCGCACGCACGCCGGACGGGCGGACGATCGCTACCGATCAGGATTTCGCGCTGTACCTGCTGGACGCGGCGGGCGTGGCGGTGGTGCAGGGCGACGCCTACGGGCTGTCGCCGTACTTCCGCATTTCCTACGCGACCTCGATGCCGCTGCTGGAGGATGGACTCGCCCGCATCCGGCGCGCCTGTGCGGCGCTCACGCGAGCCTGAGCCGCATTCGTGGGGCGGCGGTGAGCAGCACCATCCAGCGTGGGCTGTGCGTGCTGGAGGCGCTTGCGCGGTCGGATGCGCCGCGCGGCATTTCCGAGTTGGCCAAGGAACTGGACCTCGACAAGAGCGCGGTGCAGCGCGTGTTCCAGACGCTGTTCGACGCGGGCTACCTGGAGCGGGCCGGCGCGCGCTACCGGCCGTCGCTGCGTCTGTGGGAGATCGGCTCGACGATCCTCGCCAAGCACGAAGTGCGGCGGCTGATCCACCCGATCCTGCGCTCCGCTGCGCATGCCTCGCGGCTGACCGCCTTCTTCGCGCTCGTCGAGTACCCCGAGATGCTGTACGTCGACAAGGTGGAAGGCGAACTCGGCCGGCCGGCCTCCTCGGAACCGGGAGAGCGGGTGCCGATGCGGCTGACGGCCTCGGGCAAGGCGGTGCTGGCGCATTACGACGGCAAAGCCTTGCGCGCACTGGATATGGGACGGGAGAAGCCTCTCCCCGCGGCGGAACTGCGCGCGCTCGAGCGGGAGTTTGCGCTGATCCGGCAACGGCACTACGCCGCCTCCGAGGGCGGCACCGCGCCGCAGGTCAACAGCATCGCGGCGGCCGTGTGGGGGCCGGGACCGTTACCCGTGGGCTCGATTGCGCTGACCAGCGATGCCGCGTCGCTGCCGGTGACCGATTTCGAGCGCGTCGGCCGCATCGCCATGGCGATGGCGGAGCAGGCGACCGCGGCGATGGGCGGGCGCTTCCCCGCGACGCGGGCGGCGCACGCGCCCTGAGGCGCGCGCCTGCCGAGCGTTCAAAATCCGCCCCCTCCCCAGCCCTCCCCCGCACGGTGTGCAAGGGAGGGAGCGTTTTAAATCTCCTTCCCCCGTAGCACGGGGGAAGGCTGGGATGGGGGCAGCGCGAAGCTTGTCAGTTGGGCTTGATACCCGCCTTCAGTGCGATGGCATTCCACTTGGCGGTTTCGTCGCGCAGGTATTGGGCCGCGCGTTCGGGTGTGCTGTCCGGCGTGGCGTCCATATTGAGCTGCGTGAAGCGTTGCACCAGAGCCGGTGTGGCGAGCGCTTTCCGCACGGCCGCGCTGGTCTGCTTGAGGATCGGTTCAGGAATGCCCGCGGGTGCCAGCAGCATGTACCAGCCGTAGACCTCGTAGCCCGCAAATCCGGGCGCGCCGGATTCGGCGAAGGTCGGCACATCGGGGAGCGCCGGCGAGCGCTGCTTTGAGCTGATGGCGACGGCGCGCACGCGGCCGTCCTTGATGTAGGGCAGGCAGCTCGACGAGGGATCCGTCATCAGGGAAATCTGGCCGCTCATCAGGTCGAGCAGCGCCGGCGGCGAGCCGCGGTAGGGGATGTGGTTCATCTTGAGCCCACCCGCGGTGCTCATGAACAACTCGAAGTAGAAGTGCGTCGCACTGCCGGTGCCGGCGGTGCCGAAATTGAACTTGTCCGGGCTGGCACGCACGGTGGCGATGACGTCGCGCAGGTTGCGCCCCGGGAAATCGTTGTTGACGATGAGGACGTGGGGCTGGACGGAAATCACCGACACCGGCTGGAAATCCGCCACGGGATCGAAGGGCAGCTTGGCGTTCAGCGCGCGGGCGTGGGCGTGGCTGCTGGTGGTGAACAGGAAGGTGTAGCCGTCCTTGGGCGCCCGCGCGACGGCTTCGGTACCGACGACGTTGCCGGCGCCGGTGCGGTTCTCGATGACGACGCGCTGCGGCAGTTGTTTCGACAGCTCATCCGCCGTGAGGCGCGCTGCGGTGTCGGCCGGGCCGCCCGCGGCGAAGGGCACGACGAAGCGGATCGTCTGCGTGGGCCAGTCCTGCGCGAAGCACGCGGCGGCGGTGAACGCGAGTATGGAAGCGGCGGCGATGCGGCTGAGCATGATTTCCCCGGAGATAGAGTGTTGTTTGAAGCGCGAAACGCGAGTTAGTATGCAGGCAATCGCCCGGGCGAACAATTCTTGCCGGCGCGTTTCCGCAACCTCTCTCCGAAAGTCGAATCGACCATGACCCGCGTCGCCGTGCTCGGCAATACTTCCCGCAACCTCGGCGCCGTGTGCGCGGCCGATCTCACGCTCGCCGGCCACCAGGTGCGCTACGCCCTGTTCCCGGAGCAGGCCGCGCAGCTTGCCGCGGTGAAGGAACGCGGCGGCTTCCAGGTGGAGGGCAAGCCGGAGCAGCTGGTCTCGAAGCGCACGGGGTTCGCGAAGCTGCATGGCATCCACGATGACCCGGCCGGCGCGCTGGAAGGCGCGGAAGTGGTGTTGATCGATAGCCCGATGCCGGGGCTGAAAGCGCGCTTTGCCGCGCTGATCCCGCACTTGCCGCGCGACGCCGTGGTGCACGTGCAGAGCCACGGCTACTGGCCTGCGGCGTGGCTCACGCCCCTGCTGCGCGACGCGGGGCGCGACGACGTGCTGATCACGGAAGCTGCTGCGCCGACCAGCGCGGCGGGACTCGCGGGCGCC
>CAZXNF010000310.1:0-4968 GCA_964641785.1 uncultured Streptomycetaceae bacterium
GCAGTGGCGAGCGCGCGTGCGTGCGCTGGCCGTGACCACGCTCGCGCGCTCGCCACTGCTGCCCGCGCTGCCGACCATGAGCGAGGCGGGCCTGAAGGGCTTCGACGTCTCCACGTGGTTCGGCGTGTTCGCGCCGGGCGGCACGCCTTCGGCGATCATCGACCAGTTGAACGCCGGCATCATCGCCGCGCTCAAGTCCCCGGACCTGCGCGAACGCCTCGCCGCCATGGGCGCCGAACCGAAACCCGACACGCCCGCGCAGTTCGCGGCGTTCGTGAAAGCCGAGCTCGCCAAATACGAAAAGGTCGTCAAGGCCTCGGGGGCGCGCGTTGACTGAGCCCATCCCATCAACCGGAGAGGAAAACCACCTGCGGGTCCGGAAACTCTAGCGCCCGATGCTCTACCTCTTCATCGGCCTCAACATGTGCATCCACGCCTGCTTTGTCGGCAGCCGGATCGTGGTCGTACTCTTCGCGCTGGAGACCTTCAAGGCCTCGCCCTTCGAGATCGGGCTGATGGTCTCGCTGTACACCATCCCACCCTGGATCCTCGGCGTGTATTCCGGTCGCGTCTGCGACCGCTACGGCGCGCGCCGGCCGATGGTCTTCGGGGCCGCCTTCGTCTGCGCCGGGCTGCTCGTGCCCTTCTTCTGGCCGACCCTGCCCGCGCTGTACTTCCTGGCCGCCCTGCTCGGCACCGGCTTCGTTTTCTACAACGTCGCCGCGCAGAACATCGCCGGCGCGATAGGGCCGCGCTCGGAGCGCGCCAAGAACTTCAGCACGCTGTCGCTCGGATATTCCCTGTCGAGCCTCATCGGGCCACTGGCCGCCGGCTACGCCATCGACTACCTGTCCCCGCGCATCGCCTTCCTGATATTCGCGGGCGTGGCGCTGGTGCCGATGACCGTGCTCTGGTTCTACCACGCGCTTACGGCGTTCGCGATGCCGAAGGAACCCAAGGCGCACCAGAGCGCGTTCGACCTGCTGCGCATGCCAGAACTGCGCCGCACGCTGATCCTGGGCGCACTGGTGGTGACCGGCTGGGACCTGTTCCTGTTCTACATGCCGATCTACGGGCACCAGATCGGCATGACGGGCGCCGCCATCGGCAAAGTACTCGCCGTATTCGCGATCGGCACCTTCGTCGTGCGCTTCTCGATGCCGTACTTGGTCAAGCGCTACTCGGCACGTTACACGCTGGCCGCCTCGGTGTGCCTCGGTGCGCTGACCTTCATCTTCTTCCCCTTCATCAAGGATCCGTGGATGCTGGCGGGCCTGTCCTTCGTGATCGGCATCGCGCTCGGCTGCGGCCAGCCGCTGACGCTGATGCTCGCCTACAACCGCTCTCCGCCGGGGCGCACCGGCGAAGTCACCGGCATGCGCATCGCGCTCAACCACGGCACGCATTCGGCCGTGCCCATCATCGCCGGCGCGCTCGGCTCGGCCTTCGGCGCCGCCCCGCCCTTCCTCATGATCGCCGCCATCCTCGGCATCAGCGGCTATCTCGCCACCACGGTGACGCCGACGGCGCAGTTCAAACCGCCGGACGAACCAAACTGAAAGCTAGTGGGCTGCAACACGACTCTCGCCCTACAACTCGGCTGCGCCTTTGCCCTGATTGCATTTGAAGCATAGAGTCCAAAGATTCGCACGATCATCGGTCCCGCCTTTCGACACCGCAACCTTATGATCGACTTCTAGCCGAGTCCCCTCTCTCACCGAGGCACCGCATATCCTGCACTTGTAATCGTCGGCACGGAACACCTCAAAACGAAGCTTGAGTGATAAGCCAGACCGTCGGCGCGTCTTACTTTTGAACTCCTGATACGCCTCTTCAAGCGCCTGAAGCACTTCGTCGGACACACGCCGGTGAAGGAGGTATGTCCTGATAGTTGGAACTGAATCAGTTCCAGCAGGGTAAGCCTTGTCCCTTTGGACATCGACACCGAGATCGCCTATAGGATCGTCCCGCTCAGCTTGGCGCTTTAGCCACCGATAGAAGCGTCCAGTGCGCGCCTTTTCTGTAACGGGAAGCTGCGCGATCATATTTGGTGCACCCATTGGACGGTACAATCGCAGAATATTTCTTGCGATACTTGCGCGGTTCTTGCTGCGAATTACCTTCCACGCGTCGCGAGACCGTTTATATCGGCTTTGATGATCGCCATCGTATCTCGCATCATGTATCGTTTCAGTGAAATGCGAGCGAGGCCGAAAGGCATCGCAAAATGCGCAATAGTACAAATTGCTGTCTAGTTCCTTTGTATCGCCGTGCAGGTAATATCTAGCGCTATCTGGAGTCTTTTTTGTCACAGGCTTCAGACCTCGTTTCGATTTTGGGATCATCTAACGAATCTCGTCATCCGCGTATCCGCAGCAAATTACACTTTTCTTGGCGTCCTTGGCGTCTTGGCGGCTAACTATTTCTTTTTGACCGCTTTCCGTCCGCTCGAAGCACGCGCCGCCTTCTTCGACGCAGGTTTTCCACCCGCCTCCGCCGCCGCACTTCGTCCCGCAATCCTCCCGAACACCGCTCCCGACATGAGCCCCGTGCCGAGCGGATAGTTGTAGTGGAACAACCCACCCACCATTTCGCCACAGGTATAGAGCCCGGCGATCGGCTTCCAGTTGGTGGCGATGACCTGCGCCTTGTCGTTGATCTTGAGACCGCCGAAGGTGAAGGTGATGCCACTGGTGACGGGCCAGGCGACGTAGGACGGTTTGTCGAGCTTCTGCGCCCAGTTCGTTTTCTGCGGGCTGATGCCTTCGGTGTGCAGTTGGTCGAGCACCGTCGGATCGAAGGGCCTGCCGTGCCCGCAGGCGGCGTTGTATTCGCTCAGCGGCTACCTCGCCACGACGGTCACGCCGTCGGCGCAGGTGAGACCGCCCGGCGACGAGCCGCCGCGCTAAGTGGCCCCCATGGACCCTGCTGGCCGCTGCACCGGGCCCGGTATAAAATCATCCCTTTCCTGGAGGCTCCATGGCGAAACTCTTCAACGACGGTTCCGGCACCCTGATCGGCGAGATCTCCCCGGCGGAGATGCAGTTCCTCATCGACCAGCTGGAGGAAGAGGACACCACCGATGACGATTATTTCATCGACGGCGACTCGGTCGACATGCTGGAGGAAAACGGCGCGTCCAAAACCCTGATCGCCCTGCTGCGTGCAGCGGTCGGCGCTACCGAGGGCATCGACATCCGCTGGGAGAAGTAACGCCCGCCGCGGCCGCCGGCCACGGCGGGCTTCAGTAGGTCGTCGGCCAGTTGCGCATCAGGTGCTCGCCGACGCCGCCGGTCAGGCGCAGCCGGTGCACCTCCAGCATGCGTATCAGCCAGTCGCGCGTGTCGCGCGGGTCGATCACGTCCTGCGCAGTGTAGATGCCCGCCATGTCGTAGGGCGAGATGCCCTTCGACATTTTCTTGACGACTTCCTGGTATTTCGCAAGGTCCTTCTCGGGATCGACGCCGAACACCACGCGCGCCCCGAATTCCGGCTTCATGAAGCTCACCTCCGCGGTGACCCAGCAGGCCATCTCGTCGGTGTTGCCGCCGGCGCCCATGCTGGAGACGGCGAGCCCGTAGCTCTTGCGCATGATCACGGAAATCTTCGGCATCGTGAACAGGGTCATGGCGTTCATCCAGTTCATGACCTTGCCGGTGATGCCCCGCTATTCGCCCTCGGGCCCGATGAGAAAGCCCGGCTGGTCGACCAGCATGACGACCGGAATGTTGTAGGAATCGCACAGCACGAAGAAGCTCTGCACCTTCTGGCATTCGTCCGCGGCGATCGCGCCGCCGCGGTACAGCGGATTGTTGGCGATGATGCCGACCGTCTTGCCGTCGAGCCGGGTCAGCGCGGTGACCATCGACTTGCCGAAACGCGGCTTCAGCTCGAACATCGAGTCCTTGTCGACGATGCAGCGGATGATCTTCCGCACGTCGTAGACCGCGTTGACCGACTCCGGTAGCAGCGAGAGGACGTTGGCCATCTCCGCGCCGGAGCCCTCTGGTACCGGGACTTCCGGCGGCGGCTCGCGGTTGTTGCTGGGCAGGTAGGACAGGAACTGCTTGACCGCGGCGATCGCCTCTTCGTCGGTATCGACCACCTGATCGGCGATGCCACTCACTTCCGAGTGGACGCGCCAGCCGCCGAGTTCCTCGGCGTCGATCTCCTTGCCGATCGCCATCGAAATGAGCCGCGGGCTCGATACCGCGACGATGGCCCCCTTGCGGAAGACGCAGAAGTCCGACATCGAGGAGTACCACGCAGACGAACCAAAGCAGTAGCCCAGCGCGGCGGCAGCCCACGGCGACTCGCGCAGCCGCTGGTACTCCAGCGGATCGTCCTTCGAGCCGATGGAATCCGCCCCCATCACGTCCGGCATGCGTGCGCCGGTGGACTCGCCGAGAAACACGACCGGGATGCCGCGCTTGCGCGCGACGCTCTTCATGTGCTTCAGCTTCTTGATGTTGATGGCGGCGCTGGATGCGCCCTTGACGGTGAAGTCATTGGCCATCACCGCGGCCTCGCGTCCCTGGATGCGGCCGAAGCCCGCGATCTTGCCGTCGGCAGGACTGGTCGCCTTGTCCTCGGGCCGGGCCGACACGGCGAAGCGGCCCGACTCGATGAAGGAACCCGCATCGAACAGCAGGTCCACGCGTTCGCGGGCGTTGAGCACCCCCTGCGCTTTTCTCTGCGCCAGCTTGTCGGGCCCGCCCATGCCCATGGCGTGACGGGTGCGTTCTTCGAATTCCAGCAACAACTGTTCAAACGGCATGACGGTCCCCGGGGAAATGACGGGGTTCGCGCTTCAATCGGCGCGGGCGCCGGTCTGCTTGATGATCGGGCCCCATTTTTCATACTCGCTCCGGATGAAGCGCGCGAATTCGGCGGGGGTGTCGCCCACCGGCTCGGCGCCCAGCTCGACAATGAGCGTCTGCACGTCCGGCAGCGCCATGATGTTCACAA
>CAZXNF010000311.1:0-4961 GCA_964641785.1 uncultured Streptomycetaceae bacterium
CAACTGCGCAAACTGCTCGCCCGCCCCGGCTGCACCGTTGCCCCCGGCGTGGCAGAAGGATTGGCCGCCCGCCTCGTCGCCCGCGCCGGCTTCGACGCCGTCTACATGACCGGCTTCGGCACCAGCATGACGCGGCTCGGCATGGCCGACATCGGGCTGCTGACCATGAGCGAGATGGTGGACAACGCCGGCCGCATCGTGGAAGCGACGGGCCTGCCCGTGATCGCCGACGCCGACACCGGCTACGGCAACCCGATGAACATGCGCCGCACCATCCGCGAGTATGAAAAAGCCGGCGTCGCCGCCGTGCACATCGAGGACCAGGACTGGCCCAAACGCTGCGGCCATCTCGCCGGCAAGCGGGTGATCACGACCGCCGACATGGTGTCCAAGATCAAGGCCGCGGTGGATGCGCGGTGGGACGCCGACTTCGCGATCATCACGCGCACCGATGCCATCGCCGTCGAAGGCCTGGACGCGGCGCTGGAGCGCGGCGAACGTTACCGCGAAGCCGGCGCCGACATGCTGTTCATTGAGGCCCCGGTCGGCCGCGCAGAAGTCGACCGCGTCGCCAAACACTTCAAGGGTGTGCCGCTGCTCTACAACATGGCTGCCAGCGGCAAGACGCCGCACATTCCGGCCGAGGAACTCGGCAAGCTGGGTTTCAAGCTCGCCATCTATCCGAACTACGTGATGTTGTGCGCCATTCCGGTCATCGAGCGGATGCTCGCTGAACTCAAGAAGACCGGCACCGTCGGGCACCTGCTAGGCGAGATGGCGGATTTCAAGAAGTTCACCGAGATCTCGCAACTGCCCGAAATCCAGAAGCTGGAAGCGAAGTACGGCGTCGCCGAAGACCGCCGCGCATCGCTGTAAGGCCATGACCTTCGAGCTGCGGCTGTATCAGGACAACCTCGCGCCGGGCGCGAAGCTCACGCTAGCTGCTGCGCCCGTGCGCGCGGTCTATCTCGTGTCCGGCGGTGTCCGAACGCAGACCGGCGGTCTCACCGCCGCGATCGGCGCCAACAGCGCCTTCCACACGGCGGCCGACCTCGCGCTGACCGGCGGCAACCTGCCAACCGTGGCGCTGCGCTGGGAACTGGTGGCCGCCGGCGCGCCGGACGGCGCACTCAAGGGCGAAGGCCTCGCCAGCCAGCGCCTGCTGGCGGCGCCCCTGTTGCTCGACGGCAAGGCCGACTGGCTGCTGCGCTGCGACCGCGTGGACTTCCCGCCCCAGGGTGAAGCGCTGCTGCACACGCACCAGGGCGGCGGCACGCGCTGCCTGCTGTTCGGCGGCATCCGCATTGAAACGCAGGGCCACACCCACCACTACGGCCCACTGGGCGCCTGGTTCGAGGCCGGGCCGGACCCGGTCTATGCCGCCGCGTCCGACACCGAATCGTCGGCCTTTGCCCGCGTGATGCTGCTGCCGCGCGCGCTGCTCGGCAAATCGTCCATTGCCTATGTGAACCCCGAAGACCTGGCCAAACCCAAAAGCCAGCGCTATCAGGTTTTTCTCGACGTGCCGGTGACGCTGCCCGGATAATCCCGCCTCAACCAAAAACGCCCGGAGGAAACCATGAACACCACCATCAAAGCCGCGCTGACGGCTGCACTGACGCTACTGAGCGGCGCCGCGCTTGCGCAGGCTTTCCCCGCCAAGAGCATCCGCATCGTCGTGCCCTTCGCGCCCGGCGGCAACGTGGACATCAACGCCCGCGCCATTGCGCCGGGCATGACCGAACTGCTCGGGCAGACCGTCGTCGTCGACAACCGCGCGGGCGCGGGCGGCATGATCGGCGCGGAGATCGTCGCCAAGTCACCGGCAGACGGCTACACGCTCGGCATGTTCTCCAACAGCGTCTACAGCGTCGCGCCCAATGTATTCGCCAAACCGCTCTACAACCCGATTCGCGACTTCACCCCCGTCGTGGCGCTGACCAGCGTGCCCTTCGTGCTGGTGATCCACCCCTCGGTGCCGGCGAAGACCCTCAAGGAATTCGTCGCCATCGAAAAATCGCGGCCCGGCAAGATGACGCTCGCCAACGCCGGTGTCGGCACCTCCAACCATCTCGTCGGCGAACTGATCCAGCTCTCCACCGGCACCAAGATGGCCTCCATCCCGTACAAGGGCAGCGGTCCGGCGCTGATCGACCTGCTGGGCGGCCAGGTGGACTCGCACGTGGACCAGTTGACCGCCTCCATCGGTTATATCAAGAGCGGCCGCATCCGCGCCATTGCAGTGACGACCGACAAGCGCTCCTCGCAACTGCCGGACGTGCCGACGCTCGCCGAGCAGGGCCTGAAGGGCTTTGATGCCACCACGATCACCGGCCTGGTCGCGCCCGCTGGCACGCCCAAGGACATCGTCGATCGGCTGAACGCAGCCGCCGTGAAAGTGATCAACCAGCCCGTGATCAAATCGCGCTTCGCCGACCTCAGCGCCGAGGTGATCGGCAGCACGCCGGCGTGGTTCGGGGATTACATCAAGGAAGATTTCGCCCGCTGGACGAAGGTGATGAAGGACGCCGGCATCGCCGCGCAATAACGAAGAGGAACCGATGAGCACCACCGACGTTAGCGCCCCCCAGTGCGCCGGGCCGGATCCGAAGCCCGCCACGCCGAAGCTGAAGCTGCCCGCGGGCGCCACCGACTGCCACTTCCACATCTTCGGGCCGAAGGCGAAGTTTCCTTACTGGCCGAACCGCATCTACACCCCGCCGGACCTGCTGCTGCCGGACTGGCAGCATCTCGCGAAGACGCTCGGCGTCGAGCGCGGCGTGATCGTACAGCCGTCGGTCTACGGCACCGACAATCGGGTGACGCTGGGCGCGCTGGAAGCGATGCGCGAGACCTGGCGCGCCGTGGTGGTGGTCGAGGACGACATCCCCGACGCCGAACTCCAGCGCATGGACCAACTGGGCGTGCGCGGCATCCGCTTCAACGTGGTGGACGTCGCCACCGACAAGGGCAAGCTGCCGATGGACGCCGTACGCCGCCTGGCGGAACGCATCAAGCCGCTGGGCTGGCACGTGCAGTTCCTGATGCACGTCGACGAATACCCGGATATCGAAAAGATGTTCGACGGCTTTCCGACGGACGTCGTGATCGACCACTTCGGCTACATGAAGGCGGCGAAGGGCATCCAGAACCCCGGCTTCCAGGGCTTCCTGCGCATGCTCAAGGGCGGCCGCTGCTGGGTGAAGTTCACCGGCGCCTACCGCATCTCCGCCGAGAAGCGGCTGCCGTATGCCGACGTCACCCCGCTCGCGCACGCGCTGATAGAGGCGAATCCGGACCGCGTGGTATGGGGCACCGACTGGCCGCATCCCAAGCACGAGGGCGACATGCCGAACGACGGCGTGATGTGCGATCGGTTGAGTGACTGGGTGCCCGATGCGGCGCTGCTGAAGAAGGTGCTGGTGGACAATCCTGCGAAGCTTTACGGGTTCTAACTGCAATGACACTACTTTTTAGACCCCTTCCCCTGCTTGCGGGGGAAGGCCGGGATGGGCAATCCTGCTTCACGAAGTCATTTCTCACCTTCCCCCGTTTACGGGGGAAGGCTGGGATGGGGGCACAGCCGTGTTAGCACAATTGAAATCCGCCCCTTCCCCAACCCTCCCCCGCGCGGCGCGCAAGGGAGGGAGTGCAATGCTTCAAACCTAAATCAGGACTCCTAGATGAACACACCCCGCACGATGTTCGAGAAGATCTGGGACCGCCACGTGATCGTGAAGCGCGGCGAGAACGAAGCCCTGCTGCATATCGACCGCAACTTCGTGCATGAAGGCTCCTTTCATGCCTTCGGCGCGCTGGCCGCCGACGGCCGCAAGGTGCGCAAGCCGCAGCAGACCATCGCCACCGCCGACCACTACGTGCCGACGCGCAACCGCGAGCAGGGCATCGCCGCCGTCACCGACGCCGAGATGCTGAACATGATCGAGCTGTTCGAGCACAACGCCAAGGCCAACGGCATCAAGGCGTACTACGGCATCGACCATCCCCAGCAGGGCATCGTGCACGTGGTTGGCCCGGAACTGGGCATCACCCAGCCCGGCATCACGCTTTCCTGCGGTGATTCCCATACGTCGACCCACGGCGCGCTCGGCGCCTTCGCCTTCGGCATCGGCGCCTCGCAACTCAAACAGGTGCTGGCCACGCAATGCCTGTGGCAGAAGAAACCGAAAACGCTGCGCATCAGCGTGGACGGCGCGATCCCGCCCGGCGTGACCGCCAAGGACATCGTGCTCACGATCATCGCGAAGATCGGCACCGCCGGCGCCACGGGCCACACCATCGAGTTCGCGGGCACGGCGATCCGCGCGCTCTCGATGGAAGGCCGCATGACCGTCTGCAACATGGCGATCGAGGCCGGCGCCCGCTCCGGCATGATCGCCCCCGACGACACCACCTGTGTCTACCTGAAGGGGCGCGAATTCGCACCCAAGGGCGCCCTGTGGGACCAGGCACTGACCTACTGGCGCACGCTGCCCACCGACGACGGCGCGCGCTTTGACCTCGAAGTGAAGCTCGACGCCGCCGCGCTCGCCCCCATGGTGACCTGGGGCACCAGCCCCGAAGAGGCCGTATCGATCACCGGTGTCGTACCCGACCCGACGACGGCGACCGACAAGGACAAGCGGGCGCACATGGAGCAGGCGCTGCACTACATGGATTTGAAGCCCGGCACCCCGCTCACGGACATCAAGATTCACCGCGCCTTCATCGGCACCTGCACCAACGGCCGGATCGAAGACCTGCGCGCGGCCGCGGCGGTACTGAAGGGCCGCAAGATCGTGATTCCCGCCTGGGTTTCTCCCGGCTCGACAACGGTCAAGCGGCAAGCCGAAGCCGAGGGCCTTGACCGCATCTTCCGCGACGCCGGCTTCGACTGGCGCGCGTCAGGGTGTTCGGGCTGCGCTGCGATGAACGGCGACACCGTGCCGGCCGGCGAACGC
>CAZXNF010000312.1:0-4939 GCA_964641785.1 uncultured Streptomycetaceae bacterium
CAAAGGCTCGTTCGCCGGCGCCATGGGCATTTCCCAGTTCCTGCCTTCGAGCTATCGGCAATACGCTGTCGATTTCAACGGCGACGGCCGGCGCGACCTGTGGCAGGTGGCGGACGCGATCGGCAGCGTGGCGAACTACTACCGCGCCTTCGGCTGGGTCACCGGCGGACCGGTGGCGGCGGCGGCGGAAGTGGAGGGCACCGAGTTCCGTGCGCTGCTCGGACGCGGCGTGAAACCGGATGTCACCGTGGCCCGTCTGCGCGCGGTTGGGGTGACGCCCGACCTGCCATCGGCCGATGACACGCTGGTTACGCTTTTGGAGATCGACACCGGGGCGGGCCCGGGCTACCTCGCCGGCTTCGAAAACTTTTACGTCATCACGCGCTACAACCGCAGCGTGAACTACGCGCTGTCGGTGCACGAGCTGGCGCGCGAACTGAAGCGGCAGCGCGAAGCCGCGCGCTAACCCGGTGACACCCCGGGGCGGTCTTCGCGCGGGAAGGCCACCACGTGGTCCACCTCGAGACGAATGCCGATCTTTTCGCCTATCGCGTGGTTGTGATGGGATGGCACCAGGGAGAGGATGCGCTCGCCGCTCACGATCTGCAGCGTGTAGATGAATTCCGCGCCACGGAACGCCTTGTGCAGCACCTCCGCCTGCAGCGGACTCGCATCATCGTGCAGCACGTCGTCAGGCCGCAGCAACACGTCGACCTGAGTGCCGGCTGGCCAGTCGGGCGCCCCGTTCAGTGGCAGTGCGCCGAGGGCGATCTGCACGCGGTGACCGTCGGCCACCACCCCGTGCAGAAAAAGACCCTGGCCAATAAAGTCGGCGACGAAACGGCTTGCCGGGCGGTGGTAGAGGTTATAGGGCGTGTCCCACTGTTCGATGCAGCCCTCGCGCATGAGGCCGATTTCGTCTGCCAGGTTAAACGCCTCGTGCTGATCGTGGGTCACGAGTACGGCGGTCGTCCGCGTCTGCTTGATGATGTCGCGCACTTCCAGCGCGAGGCGCTCGCGCAGGGTGCCATCGAGGTTGGAGAAGGGCTCGTCCAGCAGCAGCAGGTCGGGCTGCGGGGCGAGCGCGCGCGCCAGCGCGACGCGCTGCTGCTGTCCGCCCGAGAGCTCGTGCGTGTAGCGGGCCGCAGTCCCGGACAGGCCCACGGTATCGATGAGTGCCTCGACGCGCCGCCGGCGGTCGGCAGCCGGCACGCCGTGCAGGCCGAAGCCGATGTTGTCGGCCACGGTCAGGTGCGGAAACAGCGCGTAGTCCTGGAACACCATGCCGATGCGCCGCGCTTCGGGCGGTACGGTGTTGCCGGGCGCCGACACGCACACGCCGTTGAGGTGGATCGTGCCGGCGTAGATGGGCTCGAAGCCGGCGATGCAGCGCAGGACGGTCGTTTTGCCGCTGCCCGAAGGGCCGAGCAGGCAGCCGATATCGCCGCGGGCCAAGCGGAGGGACAGGTCGCGGACAATGTCCTCCCCGCCATAGGTCTGGCGGACCGCGTTCAGTTCAAGCAGAGGGTGGACTGTCTGATCGGTCATAACACCCTGATTCTAATACGGCTTCACTCGACGGTAACAAGAATCACTTTTGTTAGAATCACCTGCCTCCACTGACTGCCATCACCCTCTCCATGACCGTGCTTGCGGCGCCTGCGCCGGACCCGTCCCCTCCCGTGCGCGTGCACGCGCCGCCGCTGGGGGTGCTCGGCTGGACGGCGCTGGCAATCACGTTGCTGGTCGGCCTGCCGATCGCCGTGGTGCTAAGCCATGTGTTCGCGCCAGGCGAATCGTCGTGGTCGCATCTGGTGCACACCGTGCTGCCGGGTTACGTGCTCAACACGCTGGGGCTCATGTTCGGGGTGACGGCCGGCGTGGCGTCCATGGGCGTACTGTCCGCGTGGCTGGTGACCGCCTACCGCTTTCCCGGGCGCGGGTTGCTGGAGTGGACTCTGCTACTGCCGCTCGCGATGCCCGCTTACGTCATGGCGTACGCCTATACCGACTGGCTGCAATTCGCGGGCCCGGTGCAGAGCGCGCTACGCGCGGTCACGGGCTGGCAGGTACGCGAATACTGGTTCCCGGACGTGCGGTCGCTGCCGGGCGCGATCGCCATGTTCTCGTTCGCCCTGTATCCCTACGTGTACCTGCTGGCGCGCACGGCGTTCTTCAACCAGTCACGCACGGCGCTCGAGGCGGGGCGCCTGCTCGGCTACGGAAGCTGGGGCAGCTTTTTCCGCGTGGCCCTGCCGCTCGCCCGACCGGCGGTCGCGGCCGGGGTTGCGCTGGCCTTGATGGAAACGCTGGCCGATTTCGGCACGGTGTCCTATTTTGCGGTGCAGACCTTCACCACCGGGATCTTCCGGGCGTGGCAGTCCTTGCAGGACAAGGTGGCCGCGGCCCAGCTGGCGGCCTGCCTGCTGGGCTTTGTGGCGCTGGTGCTCCTCGCGGAACGCTGGAGTCGCGGGCGGGCTCGGTACCACAACACAGCGCCGCGTTCGCCGCTGCCGCCGCAGCGCCTGCGAGGCGCGGCGGCCGGGCTCGCGTTCGCCGCCTGTGCCGCACCCGTCGTGTTAGGGTTTCTGCTGCCGGCCGGGATCCTGCTCAAGCTGGCGCTGACCGATCCGGAAGCGCGCTGGACCGCGCGCATCGCTGCGCTCGCCTTCAACAGTTTCACGCTGGCCGGCGTGACGGCCGTGGTCACGGTCGGCATCGCCATAGTGCTCGCCTACGCCGGGCGTCTCACCAGACGCCCGCTGGTGGTTTTCGCCAACCGGGCGGCCGGGCTGGGCTACGCGATGCCCGGCGCCGTCATCGCGGTCGGCATCCTGTTTCCTCTGGGGCGGCTCGACAATCTCCTGGCGGACTGGGTGTACGCCCAGTTCGGTGTCCGCATGGGACTTCTGCTGACCGGGACCATCGTGGCCCTGGTCTACGCCTATGTCGTGCGTTTCCTCGCGATCGCCCTGCAATCGATGGATGCGGGGCTCACCCGCATCACGCCGTCCATGGAAGACGCCGCGCGCAGTCTGGGCGCCACGCCCGCGGGCACCCTTGCGCGGGTACACGCGCCCATGCTGTCGGGCAGCCTGATGACGGCGGCGCTGCTGGTGTTCGTGGATGTGATGAAGGAACTGCCGGCCACCTTCGCGCTGCGGCCGTTCAATTTCGATACGCTGGCGATCGAGGCCTACAACCTCACCAGGGATGAACGCCTTGCAGAGGCGGCGATGCCGGCGCTGCTGATCGTGGCGGTCGGGCTGGTCCCGCTGATCGTCATGTCGCTGCGCATGGCACGCGAACGACGATAAATGCAGGCAATAAAAACGGCCCTGCCCGCGGGGCCGTTCAGCGGACGGGGAGCGCCGTCAGCGGTAACCTGCGACATCGGCGAATTTCTGCGCCATCACCTGGTATTTCCCGAGGATCGCAAGGTTCAGCGCATCCGCCCTGAATTTGCCGAGCGACTCGAGCGCGGGGTTGCTGAACTTCACACCCGGCACGGCGGGCCATTCATTGTTGCCGTTTGCGAAGTAAGCCTGGGCCTCGTCACTGGCCAGATATTCAAGGAACCTGACGGCGGCTTCCCGGTGCGGCGCGTTCTTCAGCATGCCGCCGCCGGATATGTTCATCGACACGCCGCGATTGTCCTGGTTGGGCCAGATCAGCTGCAGGCGCTCGGACACCTTCATCTCGTCCGGCTTGGTCGAGCGCATCAGGCGCACGTAGTAATACTGGTTGGACAGCGCGACGGCGCATTCGCCGGATGCCACGGCCAGCAACTGGTCGGTGTCACCGCCCTTGGGCTGCCGTGCCAGGTTGCTGGACAGGCCCTTGAGCCACTCCTGTGCCTTCGCCTCGCCGAGATTGACGATCATGCTGGCGATGAGCGAGAGCTGGTAGGGGTGGCCGCTGGAACGCACGCAGACCTTGCCCTTCCATTTCGGATCGGCGAGGTCTTCATAGTTCTTGATCTCGCCGGGTTTCACCAGCAGCTTGTTGATCACGATGACGCGCGCGCGGGCGGCAAAGCCGAACCACTGGCCGTCGGGGTCGCGGTAATTCGCGGGGATGCGGCTCTCCAGCACCTTGGACTTCACCGGCGCGAAGATGCCGGCCTGCTCGGCCTGCCAGATGCGGCCGACGTCCACCGTCAGGAACACGTCTGCGGGGCTGTTGGCGCCTTCCGTCTTGATGCGTTCGAACAGCGCGTCTTCACCGCCTTCGATGCGGTTGATCTTGATGCCGGTATGCTTGGTGAAGTTGGTGTAAAACGCTTCGTCCGTCTGATAGTGGCGGGCGGTATAGAGATTGAGGACGTTGTACTGAGCGTGGCTGCCCAGCGTCCAGAAGACCATAAGGGAAGCGGTCAAGAGCCTGAATTTCATGGAATTTCCTGTGTTGCACGGGTTGACTCAGGGTTTGCTTCTTGA
Source organism: uncultured Streptomycetaceae bacterium (assembly GCA_964641785.1). Classification (GTDB taxonomy): domain Bacteria; phylum Pseudomonadota; class Gammaproteobacteria; order Burkholderiales; family SG8-41; genus CAZXNF01. The sequence goes on from CAZXNF010000312.1 coordinate 4,440, forward strand.
ATAATAACAAGAATTATTCTCATTCGCAAACATAGCCATCAATGCCGAAAGAGGCTGCGCCATGGCCGTCCTGAACCACCTCCGGAGGGAACGCTCAACGAAATCCCTACAATCGAGTCAAACTTGGCGATGTCGAAACCCCTGCAATCGTTCCTCTCCCGCAGCCTCGCGCTCACGGCGCTGGCGGTAGCCGCTGGCTGTTCGCTGATGCCGGGACCGCCATCAACCAGCCCGCCGCCGAAACCCGTGCTTGCGCCGCTGCCGGCTGTCGCACCCAGGATCGCCCTGGTGCTCGGCGGCGGTGCGGCGAGGGGTTTTTCACACGTAGGTGTGATCAAGGCGCTGGAGGCGCAGGGCATCGTTCCCGATCTGATCGTCGGCACCAGCGCGGGGAGCTTCGTGGGCGCCCTGTATGCCGGGGGCTACGGCGGCTTCGATCTGCAGCGGGTCGCACTGCAACTGGAGGACTCGCTGCTGTCGGACTGGTCGCTGCCCGACCG
>CAZXNF010000313.1:0-4890 GCA_964641785.1 uncultured Streptomycetaceae bacterium
GGGGTTCTGCCCGCAGGTGGCGTAGGCAGGCGGTGCAGGAGCCAGACCCGGAGCGTCCGCAGCGTTTCCGCATCGGCACTGTCCGCGGGAATCACCACGGCTTGCAGGCGCCCACGTCCGTTCGCCGGCCGCAGGATCAGGATCGTCAGCAGCGGAGACACCAGGCTTTCGCCGCCCAGCCGGCGCTCCACCCACTCGCCGTCCCGTTGCAGCGCACGGACCGCACCGTCCGCATCGATCTCGAGGGCAATGACGGCATGCTGCGCGCGCCGCAGCGCCGCGCTCCAGGTGAACCACGCGAGGCTGGCGGCGACGGCGAGTTTCGCCGCCAGCATCCATGCCAGCGGCAAAGCCGAGAACCAAACGACGGCGACGGCGCCGAGATGCGCGACCACCAGCAGCAGCGCCAGCCCCCGCGACGGCCCCAGCTTGAGGTGCAGGGTGTGTGGGCCGGGCATCATGGGGACACTCAGGCCGGCGTGATCGCGGTGATCGCCCCGAACAGATTGGCGATGGTCTCGCGCGCGATGCCGCGGGTAATGAACACCAGCCTTGAGCGGCGGTCCGCGCTGGGCCACGCCGCCAGCGTCAGCGGCGGATGGAACAGATGCTGCACGCCCTGCACCACGATGGGACCGGGCTCGCCGGCGACGTTCACCAGCCCCTTGACCCGCAGCAGGTCGGCGCCGCGCAGGGTGGCCAGCAGTTCCATGCACTGGGTGAACACCTTCCAGTCGAAGGGTTCGTCGAAATACAGGCAGAAGGACGTGACGCCGGCGGTGTGGCTTGCCTGTGTAAGGCCTGACGGCGCGCGGAAACGCAGGCCGCTGCCCTGCTCCACCGCCTTGTCGGCCAGCCAGCCTTCGACCTCGCTGCCGGCCGCCGTGGTGCGCGCGATGCCGACATTGAAGAGGAGCGCGGGATCGATCTCCCCTTGCAGCACCCGGTGGATGGGCGCATGGGTGTTGAAATCGCGCAAGCGCTGCTCCAGCGCGGCGTACGCGTCGGGCGCGATCAGATCGCTCTTGGTGATCAGCAGGCGGTCCGCCACCGCTGCCTGCTTGACCGGCTCGGCCAGCGTCGCCAACTGTTCGATGCCGTTGACGCCGTCCACCAGCGTGACCACGCAGTCCAGGCGGTAACACTCCGCGACCAGTGAATCGGTCATCAGCGTGTGCATCACCGGCGCGGGATCCGCCAGTCCGCTGGTCTCGACGATGACACGGTCGAAATCGATGATCTCGCCGTTGCGGCGCTTGATGAACATCTCGCGCAGCGTTTCCTGCAGGTCGCTGCGCAGCGTGCAGCACAGACAGCCGTTGTCCAGCAGCGTCATACTCTCCGTCGAGTTCGACACCAGGTCGTGGTCGATGGACTGCTCGCCGAACTCGTTGATGATGACGGCGGCCCGGTTCATCCCCGGATGGCGCAGCAACTTCTGGATCAGCGTGGTCTTGCCGCTGCCGAGGAAGCCGGTGATGACGCTGACCGGAATCTTGCCGGCGAGGGGATCGGCGGTTTTCATAAACTACAGCTCAGCCGCAGAGACGCAGAGGACGCAAAGGAAGCACATTCAAACGCCTTTCTCTGCGCGCTCTGCGTCTCTGCGGCTAATTGAGCTAGACCGTCATTTCCAGGATGTAGAGCCCGCCGCCGAAGCGATCCACCGCATAGATCACCCGCCGCTCGTCCACCCACACGTCATTGATCTGCACGGCGCCCGAGGGCGACAGGCGCGGTTTGCCCGGCACGTAATAGGCGATCTCTTTCGGCTGCAGCGCATTGCTGATGTCGAACGCGCGCACACCGCCGTTGAAAAAGGTGCCGAAGATGATGTCTTCGGAGCGGAAGGACGCCGGTCCCGGCAGGTTCTCGTGCAGGTTGTGCGAGCCGTAGCGGCCGCCGCGCTTGGCGAAATTCTCCACCGGCGGCAGCGGCAGCGTGGACAGCGTCACCGGGCGGTCTTCGCGCCGGCCGTCGAGGATCCACGTGAGCTTGGGCCAGTCGGCGCCGTTGTCCTTGACGCACTCGTCCGACACCACCAGCAGGCCGCGCTGGAACAGCGGCAACACGGTGTGCGTGAAGCCGTTGTACGGCGGCGAATAGCGCCAGTTGTTGATGAGCTTCGGACGCGACTTGTCGCTGATGTCGAGGATCACGGCGCCGCCGTCGATGTAGCCGACGTAGGCGCGGTCCGGACGCTCCGGAAACACGTTCGTGTTGTGCGCGCGAAAACCCGCGTCGTGCGGCGCCGGCAGCCGTTCCGGCATCGGCTCGCTGTCGCCCTCGCGCGTGCCCGGCATCCACCAGCGGCCGGCTTCGACCGGCTTGGAAGGATTGCGCACGTCGATGATGCGGTAGCACTGATCGTCCTTCTGGTCGCGCGGCTGGAAATCGCCGGCGCCGCAGGCGGTATGAACGAACTCGCCGTCCACGAACCACACGGCATGCGCGCCGCGCGAATACTGGCCGGACGCATCGAAGTGCGAGATGTGCTTCGGCTTTTCCGGCGTGCTGATGTCGAAGAGGTCGATGCCGGCGGGCTTCAAGCCCGGCTTCCTGGTCTGGTAGGCCACCGCCATGATGTTGCCGACCACGTCGAGCGAATTGGAGCGCACATCCGCATGCGGCAGGTCGGTCTGGATCACCACCTTGGGGTTCTTCAGGTCGGTGACGTCCACACCCGTGAAGTTCTTGGGCGCGGACTCGTGGGCGAGCCACAGGATGCGGCGGCCGTCCGGCGCGATCTGCATGTTGATGCCCTCGCCGATCCCGCCGAAGCCGTCGAGTTCGTGGTGGGCGATCAGTTTCATGTTCAGTGACAGCGCCTGGTTTGCCTGTCCCGCGCCGCTCAATCCGCCTTGTACTGCCATGGTGATAGGCCTTTCCGTTGCCGTTGTATAAAAAATGAAATGTTTTACGCTTTACGCCGCGCGCCGGGCTTGCCAATCAATCGCGCTTCCTGCCGCAATACCGCGTGGACCGCCGCGGTGTCCTGCTTCGCCCGTCCCTGCTTCAGTGCCTGCGTGTAGTAGCGCAGGCTCGCGCCGAACAAGGGCGTCGGACATTTCAGCATCCGCGCGTGGGCACGGATGATGGCGATGTCCTTCTGGTAGACATCGAGCTTCATGGTGGCCTGGTCGTACCGGCCCGCCGACATCATCGGCCCGCGTACCTCGAACATCCGCGAGGTGCCGGCGCCGTCGGCGATGACTTTCTGCAACAGACGCAGGTCGACGCCGGATTTCTCCCCCAGTACCATGGCTTCCGCCGTGGACAGATTATGGATTGTCACCAGCAGATTGGCGACGAACTTGAGCTTGGACCCCGCCCCGAAACCGCCGCAGTCGTGGTACGCGCGGGCAAAACCCTTGAACACTTTCGCGCAGCGCGCGATCGCCGCCTTCGGACCGCTGGCATAGACGACGGCATCCTTGGCCGCGGCCTGCGCGCCAGTGCCGCTGATCGGGCAGTCGAGCAGCACGATGCCGTAGGCCGCGAGTTTCTGCTGCGCGCGTTCCTTGACCGCCAGCGGCAACGTGCTCGCCTCGATCACGATCGTGCCGGTCAACGCGCTCGCGGCGATGCCTTCCGAACCGAAAAACGCCGTCTCGAAGGCCTTGATGGACGGCAGCGAAGTGATCAGTATCGGCACCCGGCCGGCGAGGTCGGCCGCCGACAGCGCCGGCATGCCGCCCATCCGCTTAAACGCCGCCAGCGCCGGCTTGCGCACGTCATAGCCGACCACCTGGAACCCGGCATCGAGCAGATGACGCGCGAACGCGCCGCCCATGATGCCCAGCCCGAGGACGCCAACCCTGCCGTTCGCCCGCCTCTTTGTCATGACTAGATTTTCCCGCCGAGGAACTCTTCGGCGTTCTTCCAGTAGATCCGCTCGCGCTCGGTGGCGGTCAGGCCCGGCACCTTTTCCACGTTGTCCACCGGCGCGAGGTCGCCCATGTCGAAGGGCGAATCGGTGCCCAGCACCACGCGATCCGCGCCCACCTGCTCGATCAGGAAGCGCACCGCCTTGGGGTTGTGCGCCAGCGCGTCGAACCAGAAGCGGCGCAGCAACGCCAGCGGTTTCGTTTTCGTGTCCACCGCCGTATCCGGCCGGCAGCTGTGGCCCCACTCGAAACGGCCGATGTCCGCCGGCAGGAAGCCGCCGGCATGCGGCAGCAGGATCTTCAGGTCCTTCAGGTCGTCAAGCGCGCCACTGAAAATCAGGTTGGCGGCCATGATCGTGGTGTCGAGCGGGTTGCCGATCAGGTTGGTGAGGTAATAGCAGTCGAGGCGCCCGCTCGCACCGATGTTCTCCGGGTGGGTGAACAGCACCACCTTCAACTGCTCCGCGCGCTTCAGGACCGGCCGGTACTTGGGATTCGCGAGTTCCTCGCCCTGCACGTTGGTCGCGATCTCCGCGCCGCGGAAGCCGAGTTCCTTCACCACGCGTTCCAGTTCCGCGATCGCCACTTCCGGGTGCTGCATGGGCAGCGTCGCCATACCGCGCAGGCGGTCGGGGTTCTGCGCCACCATGCCGGCGATGCCGTCATTGACCAGCCGGGCCGCCTTGGCCGCATCGGCCTCGCCCAGCCAGTAGCAGAAGGACTGCGGTCCCGGCGAAATGTACGAGATGTCCACTTTCATCCTGTCCATCGCTTCGCACTTGGCAAGGCCGTCGTAGAACTCCGGGATCAGTTCGAACTTCGCCTTGCCGCGGGAGAACCAGTGCTTGCCGCCCTCCTCCACGATCTTCGAGCGGTAGAGCTCCGGCTGCGCGCGCATGGCGGCGAGGATGGGTTCAGGAATGACGTGGCTGTGCAGGTCGATGCGCTTCAACGGGATTTCCTTCGGGCAGGCGTGGACGGTTTGGCGGGATCAGGCACCGCG
>CAZXNF010000314.1:0-4862 GCA_964641785.1 uncultured Streptomycetaceae bacterium
CGCCTGCAGGCGCGCCCCGCGTTCAAGCAGATCGTGGACGGTCCGCTGACCTGAACCGGGTCAAACCTCCGTCCAGAACACGCCCACCATAGCGCCGGTGGCGCAGGTCGCCAGCGTGCCAGACACCAAGGTACGCAGGCCCAGCGCCACAATCTCGTCGCGGCGCTCCGGCGCCATCGCCGTCAGCCCGCCGAGCAGGATGCCTAGACTGCCGAAATTCGCGAAACCGCACAGCGCGTAGGTCATCACGAGGCGGCTGCGCGGCGACAGGGCTTCCGGCGGCAGTTGCGCGAGATCGATATAGGCGATGAATTCGTTCAGCACGGTCTTGGTGCCGAGCAACTGTCCGGCCACCGCGGCTTCGTCCCACGGCACGCCGACGAGCCAGGCGAGCGGTGCGAGGAGCACGCCGAGCATCCGCTGCAGCGTCAGCGGCGCGCCACCGGCCTCCGGCAGCCACGCGAGGCCGAGATTCACGAGCGTCACCAGCGCGACCAGCACCAGCAGCAGCGCGACGATGTTGAGCAGCAGCGTCAGCCCGTCCAGCGTCCCGCGCGTGATGGCATCCATGCTGCTCGTGGCGGGCGACGGCACCGTCAGCCGCCCGGAGGTGGACGCGCCTTCCGGCGGCACCATCAGCGCCGCGATGACCAGCGCGGCCGGTGCGGACAGGATGGAGGCGGCCAGAATGTGCCCCATGGCGGCCGGAATCACCGGACCCAGCACCACGGCGTAAAGCACCATGACCGTGCCGGCGATGCCGGCCATGCCGCCGGTCATCACCATGAACAGTTCGCCGCGGCTCATCGCGCGCAGGTACGGCTTCACGAACAGCGGCGCCTCCACCATGCCGACGAACACGTTGGCAGCCGCCGACAGACCGACGGCGCCGCCTACGCCAAGCGCCTTCTCCAGCAGCGCCGACAGCGCCCGCACGACCGCCGGCAGCACGCGCCAATAGAACAGCAGGGAGGTCAGCGCGCTGACCACCAGCACGACCGGCAGCGCGCGAAAGGCGAGCGTGAAACTCGCCGCGGGATTCGTTTCGGCGAAGGGCGTTGGACCGCCGCCGAGATAGCCGAACACGAAGGCGGTGCCAGCCTGCGTGGCACGTTCCAGCGCGAGCAAGGCGTCGTTCAGCGCGTGGAAGGCGCCCTGTACCGGCGGCAGCTTGAGCAGGAGGAGCGTCAGCGCAAGTTGCAGCACTACGCCGCCCGCCACCAGCCGCCACGGCACGGCGCGCCGCCGCTCGCTGATGAGCCACGCCAGCGCGAGCAGCAGCAGGTAACCGATGGCGCTTTGCAGGGCGGGCGTCAGAGCCATCTCTCTCGCAGGTGGGGTCGCAATCATCCTAGCACGCGGTTCCGCGTGACAGAATGCGACGGTCATGCCGAAAACTGTTGCAACACTCGCCGACCATCTCGCGCCCGGACTGGACCTCATCTCCATCGGCCTCAATCCATCGCTCTATTCCGTCGAGCACGGCTACTACTTCGCGCGGCCGCAAAACCGGTTCTGGCCGGCGTTCAATGCCTCGGGACTTACCCCTTCACCGCTGGTGCCGGGGCCTGCGGCGATGACCGCCTTGCTGAAGACACACCGCATCGGTTTCACGGACGTGGTGAAACGGCCGAGCCGCGGCGCCCACGATCTCAAGGCGGCGGATTTCGCGGAATGGGCGCCGGTGCTCAAACGGAAACTGCTGCGCCAGCCGCCGCGGATCGCCTGGTTCCACGGCAAGCTGGCGTGGGAGCACTACCTCCGGCATGCCGGAGGCGTGCGGCGGAAAACAGTGTTCGGATTGCAACCGGAAATGATCGGTACGGCGCGGGTCTTCGTCACGCCCAACCCGAGCCCGGCGAACGCGGCGTTCTCGCTCGCGGTGCTGACGGACTGGTATTGGAAACTCGCCGCGCTGCGCGACGAAACACGCGATAAAAAACGGGGCCGCTAGTCGCGCCGCCAGGTCGTGCCCCTGGCGCTGTCCTCGAGGATGACGCCAGCGGCCTTCAGTTCTTCGCGGATGCGGTCGGCCTCGGCAAAATTCTTCGCCTTCTTGGCGGCAATGCGCGCCACGATCGCCGCCTCGATGCTTGCCGGCGTCCAGTCGCCCTGCGCCGGGCCCGACTGGAGAAAGGTCTCCGGATTCCGCTGCAGCAGGCCGAGCAGCCCCGCCAGCGATTTCAGCAGCGCCGCTGTCTGCGGCGCGCGCGTCTTGTTCAGTTCGTTGGCGAGATCGAACAACACGGCCACCGCTTCGGGCGTATTGAAATCATCTTCCATCGCGGCCTTGAACACCGCGGCCTGGGGCTGGCTCCAGTCCACCGGGCCCGCCTGCGAGGCGACGCCGTTCAGCGCCGTGTAGAGGCGCGTGAGGCCCGCCTTGGCGTCGTCGAGGTGCTGGTCTGAATAATTGAGCGCGCTGCGGTAATGCGCGCGCGCAATGAAGAACCGCACCACCTCGGGATCGTACTTCGCGAGAATCTCGCGCACGGTGAAGAAATTGCCGAGCGACTTCGACATCTTCTCGTCGTCCACTCGCACGAAACCGTTGTGCATCCAATAGTTGACGAAGGTGCCGCCGTTCGCGCCCTCGGACTGCGCGATCTCGTTTTCGTGGTGGGGGAACTGCAGGTCCTGCCCGCCGCCATGGATGTCGAAGTGCTTGCCGAGCAGCGCGGAAGACATCGCCGAGCACTCGATGTGCCAGCCCGGGCGCCCCGCGCCCCACGGACTCGCCCAGTCCGGCTCGCCCGGCTTCGCGCGCTTCCACAGCACGAAATCGAGTGGGTCGCGCTTGGCCTGCGTGATTTCCACCCGCTCGCCGGCCCGCAGGTCCTCGAGCGTCTTGCCGGAGAGCTTGCCGTAACCGGGAAAGTCGCGCACCGAGTAGTTCACGTCGCCGTCGGGCGCCGTGTAGGCCAGGCCTTTTTTCTCCAGCGTGGCGATGATGTCCAGCATCTGCGCCACGTATTCGGTGGCGCGCGGTTCATGGTCGGGCGGAATGATGCCGAGCGCGTCCGAATCCTCGTGCATCGCGTCGATGAAGCGCTGGGTCAGCGCGGCCATCGTTTCGCCGTTCTCGGCGGCGCGCTTGATGATCTTGTCGTCGATGTCGGTGATGTTCCGCACGTAGGTCACGTCGAATCCGGCCACCCGCAGCCAGCGCACGACGATGTCGAATACCACCATCACGCGGGCGTGCCCGAGGTGGCAGTAGTCGTAGACGGTCATGCCGCACACGTAGAGCCGAACCTGCCCCGGCACCAGCGGTTTGAAAGGTTCTTTGCGCCGGGTCAGCGTATTGTGGAGTGTCAGCATGGGGTTGCCGGCGGGCGGCAGCGGGATCGTGGTTGGTTAAAACGGCCGAAAAGCGCCCCGGCGGGCACGGTGCGCGCCCTGTTTCAAATCCGGCGGGGAAGTTGGTAGAATTGCATTATTGAAGTAACGCCCTTAACACCTTGATAAGCCTTAAATTTTCGCAAAATTATAACACAATGAATGCGCGCCCCACGGTCCTCGTCGCCACAGTCGTAGTCGTACTACGCAAGCTTTGCATCGCGCTCGCGCTGGGCGTGCTGGCGGTCACGCCTGCGGCCGCACAAAACGACGATTTCAGCGAAGCCTCGCGCCTCTTCAAACAGGGCAGCTATCCGGCCGCACTCGACAAGGCGGAGGCCGCCATCAAGGCCAATCCGCGCGACGCGCGTGCCCGCTTCCTGAAAGGGCTCATCCTCACCGAGCAGAACAAACAGGTGGACGCCATCAAGGTGTTCCAGTCGCTCGCCGAGGATTATCCCGAACTGCCCGAGCCGTACAACAACCTCGCCGTGCTCTACGCCTCGCAGGGCCAGTACGACAAGGCGCGCAATGCACTCGAAATGGCGATCCGCACGCATCCCAGTTATGCCACCGCGCACGAGAACCTTGGCGACATCTACGCCAAGATGGCCTCGCAGGCCTACGACAAGGCGCTCGTGCTCGACAAGGGCAACGCCTCCGCGCAGACCAAGCTGAACCTGATCAAGGACCTGTTCTCGACCTCGGCGCCGCGCGGCAAACCGGTACCGGCGAAGGACGCCAAGGCCGTGCCGCCGCTGGTGGTCGCCACCGCACCGGCCCCAACCATGACTCCGGCGCCCGCGCCTCCCAAGGTCGCGGAAAAGGCTCCGGAGAAAGCGCCATTCGCGGCCGCGAAGCCCGAGTCCAGGGCAGACCCGGCCAAATCCGCGGATGCCTCCACGGAAGTCCTGCAGGCGGTCAATCAGTGGGCGAAGGCCTGGGCCGGCAACAACGTGGACGGCTACCTTTCCGCCTACGCGCCGGACTTCAAGGTGCCCGCCGGCGAATCGCGGGCCGACTGGGAAAACACCCGCCGGGTGCGCGTGGCCAAGCCGCGCAAGATCGAGGTCGCAATCGAAGCGCCCAAGGTCACGCAGACTGCCGACCAGCGCGTCACCGTCACCTTCCGTCAGAACTACCGCGCCGGCGGCACCAAGATGGTCAGCACCAAGACGCTGGTGCTGGTCAAGAACAGCGGCCGCTGGCTGATCCAGGAAGAGCGCATTGGCAGTTAAGGTGCGCCTGCTGACCCGTCTCGGCGCCGTGGCGAGCGTCGCGGGCGTCGCGACCTTCGTTCTGCTGGCGCCGCCCGCCGTGCCGCAAGGCGGGCCGGCGCCGCTCGGCAAACGCGCCGCGCCGATGCTGGCCGACGAGGCCCCCGAAGCGCTGCTGGTCGCCACGCTGAACGCTATCGGCCGCAACCAACTCGATATCGCCACCGCCGAAATCGACCGGGTTCTTGAGCGCTACCCCAACTTCCGGCTCGCGCATCTGATCAAGGGCGACCTGCTGATGGCCGG
>CAZXNF010000315.1:0-4831 GCA_964641785.1 uncultured Streptomycetaceae bacterium
AAGCTGTTCCGTCCGGCCGGTAACCACTTTTCGCATCCGCCGCTGCGGATATCCTTGATCTGCGCGGCCTGACGCGCTGCCGGCTACACCACTTTTTCCGCCTCGAAGAATCGCACCACATCCCCCACTGACCGCGTGCGGCGCATCGGCGGCAGGCTGGCCAGCAGTTTCTTGCCGTAGCCCTTGGTCACCAGGCGCGGATCGCAGATCATCAGCACGCCGCGATCGGCCTCGTCGCGGATCAGCCGGCCCGCCCCCTGCTTGAGCGTGATCGCGGCCGTGGGCAGCTGATATTCCAGGAAGGCGCTGCGCCCCTCGCGGTTCATCTTGTCGATGCGGGCGGCCAGCACCGGATCGTCCGGCGGCGCGAAGGGCAGCTTGTCGATCACCACCAGCGACAACGCTTCGCCGCGCACATCCACCCCCTGCCAGAACGACTGGCTGCCGACCAGCACCGCGTTGCCGAGCGCACGAAATTGCGTGAGCAGTTCGGTGCGCGAGCCATCGCCCTGCGCGAGCACCGGGAATTCCAGTCCGCGCTGCTTCAGCAGCTCTTCGATGTGCGCCTGCCCCTCACGCATGGCGCGCAGGCTGGTGAACAGCAGGAAGGTGCGGCCGCCGGCCGCTTCGATCGCCGGCAGCGCGGCTTCGACGACCGCGCGGGTATGCGCGGACGAGTTGGGCTCCGGCAGCCCCTCTGGTATGCACAGCAGGGCTTGGGACGCGTAGTCGAAGGGGCTCTCCCACGCATGGGTATCGGCCGCCTCCAGTCCCAGCTCGCCCACGTAATGCGCGAAATTGCCGCCGACCGACAGCGTGGCCGACGTGAAGATCCACGACCGCGCATGGTTCTCGATCTGCGCGCGGAAAATCTCCGCCACCGAAAGTGGCGTCGCATTGAGATGCAAGGCCTGGTGCAGCAACTCTACCCAGCGGACCTGCGCCTCGCTTTCCGCGTCGCGCCACGCCGCCAGCCGCTCGGCGAGCAGGTGCGTGCGCTCCAGGCACTTGGCGAGCCCTTCGCCGCGCGCGGCCTGTCTGTTCAGGCCTTCGGCAAGCGTGTCGAGCTTGTCTTCAACGATTTCCAGCGCCCGCTGGAAATCCCGGTTGCCGGTGACCGCGCTGCTGGCGAAGCGCCCGGTCTGCTCGCGGAAGACCAGCCGCAGGTCGCGCGCCGCCCGGTCGACCGCCAGCGCCAGCGCGGGCAGCTCGGCGCTGTCGCGCGCCTCGGCGACTGCGGTCAGGCGCGCATCGCGCGCCAGCTCGATCAGTTGCAGGGTGGACAGGCTGTCGCCGAAAAACAGGCTCGCAGTTTCCGGCAGTTGGTGCGCCTCGTCGAAAATCACCGTGTTGCATTTGGGCAGCAGTTCGGCGACCCCCTCGTCGCGCAGGGCCACATCCGCGAAAAAAAGATGGTGGTTGACGACCACGACGTCCGCATCGAGCGCCGCCTTGCGCGCCTTCATCACGAAACATTTCTCGAAGAACTCGCATTCCGAGCCGAGGCAGTTGTCGCGGGTGGAGGTGACATGGCTCCAGATGCCGGCGTTCTCGGGCACGGCCGCGAGGTCGGCCTTGTCGCCGGTGGCCGTGCCGACAGCCCAGCCGGCGATGTTCGCGAGGTAATAGGCATCCTGCCGCTCCGCCAAGCGGCCTTCGTTCTGCGCCTGTCGCAGGTGGTAATGGCACAGGTAATTGGCGCGCCCCTTGAGCAGCGCGACCGTTACCGGCACCTCGAGCGCCCGGCGCACAGTGGGAATATCGCGGTCGAACAGCTGGTCCTGCAGCGTCTTGGTGCCGGTGGAGATGATGACCTTGCCGCCCGACAGCAGCGCGGGCACCAGATACGCTAACGTTTTTCCTGTGCCGGTGCCCGCCTCGGCCACCAGCACGCGCCCTCGGGAGATCGCGCTCGCCACCGCCTGCGCCATTTCCATCTGCATCGGACGCGCGCGAAAACCGTCGACGACGCGGGCCAGCCGTCCATTGGGAGAAAATGCGTCCTCGAGATCGCTCACAGGCGCGGATTATGCGGGGTTTACCCGGCCTTGCGCGGCTCCGCCCGGTGAGGTTGACCGGTGCCGGCCAGCACGACCACAATAACGACCCTTCTGCGGCATCCGTTCGCCGCAGAAGCAAAAGCAGAAACAAGAGGAGTTTCACCGTGCACACCGCCCTCCGATTCATGCTGGCCGCCGCTTCCTGTGCAATGCCTTACGCCGCCTGGAGTGCCGATGCGCCCGCCAAAGCGGCCAAGCCGGCCGCGAAAGCCCCGCGCGCGCCCACCACCGCCAAAATCACCGCGCCGCCGCAGCAGGTGAAGCCGGACCACCGGATGCAGTGCAAGGTCGGCCCGTATGAAAAGCAGGTGCGTTTCGTGATGGAGACGGCCAAGGGCAGGCCCGTTTACCTCGCCTACTGGAGCAGCAACGGCCCCTTCCGCTGTTCGTTCGAGTCGCGGCCGCAGGACGGCTACGCGACGTGGATGGACGCCAGCGCGGGCACCGTCATCAAGCTGATCAAGGGTACGGTGCTGATCGAGATCCAGGGCAATACGTATTCCGTCACCGCACGCGATGTCGACCGCATGACCTACTGCGGCACCGACGGCCTGATCAATGGGGTGCTGATCGTGCCGCGCAACGGCGGCGAATGCACCTGGAAGGAAACCACTTCCGCCGAGGCCGGCAACCTCAACTAGTCCAGCGCCGGGAGCGGTCGCGGGCACCCTAGCGGACTTCGTCCACCTTGAGGAAGATGCGGCGGCTCTCCTGCACCGCAGACTCCCGCCGCGTGGCCAGCCCCGATTGCCGGTCACTCGACTGGGTGGTGCTGCCGCCCACCTCGATCCATTCCCCCAGCCGCCCGGACACCACCGTCGACGCCGACTGCACGTTGACCGCTCCCGGCTGGCGCGGATTGAAGCTGTCGGCCTGCGGCATGATCTCCAGCGTGACCTGGGTGCCCGATACGCGCGGGCGCACGCGGAACCCGGTGTTCGCCTCGACGTACTGGGCGCTGTCCACCACCTGCTCCACCACCTGGCCGTTGACGACCGTGCGCCGCACGCTGCGGGTGGGCACTGGGGCGGATTGCCCGACGTTGATGCTGGCCTCGTTGCCTTCCAGCACCTGCACGGTCTGCGTGCCCCGGCGGGCGCCGGTCGTCATGCCGCTGTCCACCCGCGCGCGGAAACGGTCGTCGCCGCTGCCGCCCTGGACGATGGCGCCGGTCGGCCGCCCGGGCTCGGGCGGGATCGTCACCCGGCCACGGTCCCCGCCGAAGCTACCGGACACCTCGGCAACGCTGCGCTCGCGCAGGACGTCCGCATCCTGCGCCACGGTGATCTGCAGACGCCGCGGCATGGCGTCCAGGGTCGCCAGGATCTGGCGGAGTTCGGCCAGGTTCTGCGGGGTGGTGCGGACGATCAGCTGGTTCTGGTAGCCGGAAAGCGTGCCGCTGCGGTCGAGGAAGGGCTGCAGGGCCGGGATGATCTGCTCGGCCGTCCGGTAACGGAGGGGGATCACCTCCATCTGGGTCTGCGCCGCCGCACCGGTTGCGGCCAGCAGCAGGAGGGCGGCGGTGGCGCGCAGAAAGTGGCTAAGTATCCGTTTTTGCATGGTTTAGTGTATAAAGTCGCGCATGGCGAGCGGGTAGACGACCCTCGTTAGGGTGGCCTTCCCACCGATGGATAAGGCAGTGAAAAACCATTTACTTTCAGTGAAATAAGACATAAATTTCACCTATGGTATCAATATATTCAGGCCCCACTGCCACCCTACGTCTGCGGACACTTCTGGGCGCGCTGGTCGTGACCTTGTCGTTAGCTGCGCCTGGCCTGACATGGGCGGGTGAAGCCACGCCGGCGCCGGAGGTACAACCTGCCGCCGCCCAAGGTTATCTGGACCGTGCCCGCGAACTGGTCGTACAAGCTCTGTCGCTGATCGGCGTGCGTTACAAGTTTGGCGGCAACTCGCCGGATTCCGGGCTCGACTGCAGCGGTTTCGTGAACTACGTGTTCCGGCAGGTTGAAGGCAAACAACTGCCCCGCGACGCCATGGCCATGAGCAAGGTCGGCGACAAGATCGACAGTACCGACCTGCAGCCGGGCGATCTGGTGTTCTTCAATACCCGCCGGCGCCCCTACTCCCACGTCGGCATTTACGTCGGCGAACAACGGTTCATCCACGCGCCGAGCCGCGGTCGCGAGGTCGAGGTGGTCGACATGAGCGACCGCTACTGGCGCACCCGCTACAACGGCGCGCGCCGCGTGCCGTAGTTCCCTTTCCCTACGCTAGTTTCCCGCCCGCACCGTCTTCTCCGCGATCTTCAGGCGGATCGCCGGTAGCGCGGCCTGGGTGGCCCGCTCCCCCTCCAGAATCAGGACATGCCGGCTGTCGAAGTCGGTGCCGCGGGTTCCCGCGATGTCCGGCCGGATCACCACGTCGGCGCCAGCGAGCTCGTGCGCGGCAATGTTCTGCCCCATGATCGCGTAGGTCTGCAGCAGCAGATCCACCGAATCGCGCGTTTTGCCCGCCGTCGGGCGAGCCGACACATCCACCGCGATCACGATGTCCGCGCCCATCGCCCGCGCCGCCTTGACCGGCACCGGGCTCGACAGTCCGCCGTCCACGTATTCCCGCCCATTGATGGTCATCGGCTGGAACACACCCGGTACGCTGCTGGAGGCCCGTACCGCCATGCCGGTGTTGCCGGTGCGGAACACCACCGACTCGCCGGTACGCAGGTCCGTCGCCACTACCCCGAAGGCGCGGTTCAGCTTTTCCAGCGGCCGGTTCTGGACCGCCTTATTGACGAAATTCTGCAACGC
>CAZXNF010000316.1:0-4827 GCA_964641785.1 uncultured Streptomycetaceae bacterium
TGCCGGACGGCTGGACGGTGGTCACCAAGGACCACAGTCTGTCCGCGCAGTGGGAACACACCGTGCTGGTGACCGAGCAGGGTTACGAACTGCTGACCGTGTCGCCCGGCATGCCCGCGCCGCCCGCGTTCGCACGCGACCATGCCTGAACCGGGGTCGCCGCCCGGGCGCATGGCCGCCCGGGCGGCGCCGGCCACCGCGACCGGGATCGCCACCTGGCGTGACCTGCTCGGCCGGGGCCGGGCGGACCTCCAGCGGCGCTTCCCGGAGGAACTGTCTCCCGCGCGCCTGGTCCACGCCCACCGCGCACTGGTGGACCGCGTGTTGCAGAACGTCTGGCGCGGCATGGGGATGGAAGGCCACGGCGCCCTCGTCGCCGCCGGGGGCTACGGGCGCGGCGAGTTGTTCCCGCACTCTGATGTCGACCTGCTGCTTTTGCTGCCGACGCCGCCTGATGCTGCGGGCGCTACCGCGATCGAACGCTTCATCGGCTGCCTGTGGGATATCGGGCTGGAGGTCGGCCACAGCGTGCGCACGGTGGAGGACTGCGTGGCGCTGTCCGCGCAGGACGCCACCGTCGCCACCGCCCTGCTGGAAACGCGCTGGCTGGCCGGCGACCGCGCGCTCGCGGAGGCGCTCACGCAGGCGCTGGACCGTGCACGCGATCTGCCCGCCTACGTCAAGGCCAAGCGGCTGGAGCAGGACCAGCGCCACGAACGTTACCGCGACACCAACCTCGAACCCAACATCAAGGAAACCGCGGGCGGTCTGCGCGACCTCCATCTCATTTCCTGGATCGCGCGCGCGGCCGGCATGGGCAAGCACTGGAGCGATCTCGTGCGGCTCGGCATCATCACACGCGCCGAGGCGCGGAGCCTGAAACGCGACGCGGATTTCCTGATGGACCTCCGCGTGCGCTTGCACTACCTGACCGGCCGCCGCGAAGAACGACTGGTCTTCGACGTACAGACGGCGCTGGCGACGCAGATGGGCTTCCGCGACACGGCGCACCGGCGCGCGAGCGAGCACCTGATGCAACGCTTCTACCGCGCGGCCAAGGAAGTGCGCCAGCTGAACGAGATCGTGCTGCAGAATCTGGGCGCGAAGATTTTTCCGCAACGCACGGGCAAGCCCGTCCGGATCAACGAGCGCTTTCAGAACCGCAACGAGTTGCTGGAGGCCATGGACGAAGGTCTCTTCCGCCGCGAGCCTGCCGCGCTCTTCGAGGCGTTCCGACTGTTGCAGGAACGCGGCGAGCTGAAGGGCATCACGGCGCCCACGCTGCGGGCGTTGTGGCGTGCCAGCGCGGCCATCGGTCCCGCCTTCCGCCGCGACCCGCGCAACCAGGCCCTGTTCCTCGAACTCCTGAAAAGCCCGTCCCACTTCGTGCGCGAGATGCGGCGGCTGAACGACTACGGCGTACTGGGCCGCTACATCCCCGCCTTCGGCCGCATCGAAGGCCAGATGCAGCACGACCTGTACCACGTCTACACCGTCGACGAACACATCCTGCGTGTGCTGCGCAACGTGCGCCGCTTCGCGGTGCCGGAGCTCGGGCATGAATTCCCGCTGTGCAGCCGCCTGATGAGCGGCTTCGAGCGTCCCGAGGTCCTCTACCTCGCGGCGCTCTTCCACGACATCGCCAAGGGGCGCGGCGGCGACCATTCCACGCTCGGCGCGGAGGATGCCGCCCGTTTCTGCAAACAGCATGGCCTGAGCGCTGAAGACACGGCGCTGGTGGCCTGGCTGGTGGAGCAGCACCTGCAGATGTCCGCCGTGGCGCAGAAGCAGGACCTGTCCGATCCCGAGGTCATCCGCGCTTTCGCCGCCCGTGTCGGTACGGAGCGCCGGCTGATCGCGCTCTACCTGCTGACGGTAGCCGATGTCCGCGGTACCAGCCCCAAGGTGTGGAACGCGTGGAAGGCCAAACTCCTGGAAGACCTGTTCTGGGCCACGCGGCGGGCGCTGGGCGGCGACTCTGCCCCCCTCGCCAGCATCATGCAGGAGCGTCAGGACGCCGCGCGCGCCCGGCTGCGGCTCTACGCCGTGCCCGAGCACGCCGAAGACCCGCTGTGGAAGCAGCTCGACACCACCTACTTCCTGCGCCACGATGTGGATGAAATCGCCTGGCATTCGCGCCAGCTGTACGCCCGCGTGGATTCCGCTGCGCCGGTCGTGAAGGCCCGGCTGTCGCCCGCCGGTGAAGGCCTGCAACTGATGATCTACGTGCAGGACCAGAAGGACCTGTTCGCGCGCATCTGCTCCTTCTTCGAGCGCACGGGCTACTCCATCACCGAAGCCAAGATCTACACCACCCGCCACGGCTACGCGCTGGACAGTTTCCAGATCCACGACCCGAACAACAAGCAGCCGCAGTACCGCGACCTCATCGGCTACTTCGAATACGAGCTGGCCGAACGCCTGCGGCAGCAGGCGCCGCTGGAGGCGCCGCTCTCCGGCCGCGTGAGCCGCCAGCTGAAAGCCTTCCCGCTTACGCCCGCGGTCGACATCCAGCCCGACGATCGTGGACTCTACAAGGTGCTGTCGATCACCGCCGGCGACCGGCCCGGACTGCTGTCGCGCGTCGCGCGCTGCCTGATCCAGTACGGCGTCAACCTGCACACCGCGAAGATCAACACGCTGGGCGCGCGGGCCGAAGACGTCTTCCTGATTCAGGGGGCGGCGCTGGAGGACGCCAAGCTGGTGGTAAAGCTGGAAACGGACCTGCTGAAGGCCCTGCAGATTTAGTCTTCCGCGGTGTCCTGCCCCGGGAACAGCGCGTCGGTAAATCCGAACTGCGAGAAATCCTCGACCCGCATGGGATACAGGATGCCGTCGAGATGGTCGCACTCGTGCTGCACGACGCGGGCATGGAAACCGCTCACCGTACGGTCGATGGAATTGCCTTGGGGGTCGTTGCCCCGATAGCGGATCGACGTCCAGCGCGGCACCACTCCGCGCATGCCCGGCACCGACAGACAGCCCTCCCAGCCCTCCTCCCGTGACTCGCCCACCGGCTCGATGACCGGATTGACGAGTTCGGTGTACGGCACCGGTTCGGCGTCGGGATAGCGCTCGTTGTGCTCGAAGCCGAAGATCACCACGCGCAGACCGACGCCAATCTGCGGCGCCGCCAGTCCCGCGCCGTCGGCGGCGATCATGGTGTCGCGCATGTCGGAAATTACCGCGAGCAGTTCCGGCGTATCGAAGAACTCGACGGCGCGCGCCTTTTCCAGCAGGCGCGGATCGCCCATGCGGAGGATGTCGCGGATGGCCATGGCTACTGCACCACCAGTTGTTCGAGGATGCGTCGCACCCGCGCCATCGCGGTCTTCAGCACGGCATTGATTTCATTCATTTCGATTCCCTGCGTGCTGGAGGCGCGCCCGGCACCCCAGTTCGCCACCACCGTCAGCGCCGCATAACGGACATCGAGTTCGCGTGCCAGCCCGGCCTCCGGCATGCCCGTCATGCCAACCATGTCCGCCCCGTCGCGCTCCAGCCGGTTGATCTCCGCCGCGGTTTCCAGCCGCGGCCCCTGCGTGGTCGCGTAGGTACCGCCCATCAGCAGCGGCTCACCCGCCGCCTGTGCCGCCCGCGCGAGGTCCTGACGCAGACGCTCGCAATACGGATGCGTGAAGTCGATGTGCTTCACCGTGCCATCGTCGCGCGAAACAAAGGTGTGGCGCCGGCCATAGGTGTAGTCGAGGATCTGGTCAGGCACGCACAGTACCCCCGGGCTCAGGTCGGCACGGATACCGCCCACCGATGCGACCGACACCACGCACGCGACCTTCTGCGCCTGCAGCGCCCAGATGTTGGCGCGGAAATTCACTTCGTGCGGTGGAATCGTGTGGCCGTGGCCGTGGCGCGCCACGAACACAACCTCGCGGCCCGCCAGCTTGCCGAACAGCAGAGGCGCGGACGGCTCTCCGTAGGGTGTGCGCACGACCTCGCGCCGTGTGACTTCCAGGTTGGCGAGGTCGTTCAGTCCGCTGCCGCCGATGATTCCGAGCATGATTCAGTAACCGGATATGAGGAAGAAGGACTGGGAGGACTGAGGCAAACCCACCTTCAAGTGTAGGCGAAACCGCATGTTGCCACCCGGCTTTGACCTCTTAGTCCTCAGTTCTCAGTCCTTAGTCCTCGCCGCCCCGTCATTGACCGCGTAAATGGCGGGCAGATTGCGCCACATTCCGCGCACGTCCATCCCGCAACCGAACACGTAACGGTCAGGCACCGTCACGCCCGTGAAATCCGCGCGGGCCGGCTTCGCCCGGCCCAACTCTTTCTCGCACAATACCGCAGCAAGAAAACGCGCGGCGCCCGCCGCCAGCACGCGCTCGCGGATGGCGGCCAGGGTTTGGCCCTCGTCGAGGATATCGTCCAGCACCACGACCGTGCGGCCGGCGAGCGGGAGGCGCGGTTCCACGCGCCAGTCGATGTCGCCGCCCACCGTGCGGTCACGATAGCGCGTGACATGCAGGTAATCGAAATCGAGCGGGAAAGCGAGCCGCGGCAGCAACTGTCCGGCGAAGAACACGGCGCCGCCCATGACTGCCAGCACCAGCGGATAGGCATCGCCCACGGCACGGGTCAGATCAGCGGCCATGCGGGCGATGGCGCCTTCCACCACGTCAGCCGCGCAGACCAGATCGGCTGCGCCGAGTACCCGCTGCGCCTCTGCGGCGTCGGGCATCGCCTAGCCCCGCCGCGCCAGATAGCGGCGAAACGCGGTGCCGATCTCCGGATGCTGCGCGGCAAACTCGACGTTGGCCTGCAGGTAGCCCAGCTTGGAGCCACAGTCGTAGCGGGTGCCTTCATAGC
>CAZXNF010000317.1:0-4816 GCA_964641785.1 uncultured Streptomycetaceae bacterium
GCGCGGGCCCAGGCCGTCAAGGATGCGCTGGTGGTGGCCGGCAAGATGCCCGCCGACCGCGTGTTCATGGTCGCGCCGAAACTGACGGCCGAAGACATCAAGGACAAGGGCAAGTCCACGCGCGTGGACTTCTCGCTGCGCTGACCGGCCGCCGGCGCGGCGGCTTAGCCGCCCAGCACCAGGCCGCGGATTTCACCGTGGCGGGGCGGCGAAGCCGGGTCGAGCGTCACGTAGCGTAGCGCCGCGACAGCGAGGCATTCCTCCGTAAAGCGCACCCGCTCAACCACGGCCGCGTCGGTGGCCCCCTTTCCCGCTGCGTCAGCGGTCGCTTCCCGCAACGCCACCACCGCCACCGGCTGCAGGCGCCGCGTGCACACCACGAAATCCACCCGTGTCTGCTGCAGCCGGCGCAAGCGCTGCTCGCGTTCCGGGCCCTGCGCAGACGCCCCCACACTGGCCACGTCGGCAAGCGTCAGATTGGCGAAGATTTCATGTTCCGGCAGGCCGGTGCGCAGCAGGAGGTAGATGAGCCCGCGGGGCGGGTCCAGCAACCGCTCGCGGCCGTGCCACGGGGGTCCGCCGGTGGCGAGCGGCGGCACTGCCATTCCGGGCACAGCGGACGCAACACCCGCTGGCGCAACCGCCGCGGCCGCCGGCGCGCCCTTGGCGGCACGCACTTCGGCCATCATCTGTTCAAGCTGTGCGTCGCGCTCCCGGTTGCGGCCGCCCATCTTGCGCTGGTAGCTCATGACCAGCCAGATGATTACTCCGACCCAGACCGCCACCCCCAGCAGCCACCACATGCGCAGGCCTCCGTCGCGTGGGCGCTAGGCGCGGGTGGACCGCGCGGCTTCCGGGCGTCCGGCGTCGCTGTGCGGCGCAGACTGCGTGAAGCGCACACCGTCGAGATGCAGGAAGTCCGGATTGAGCGCAGAGACGCTCGGGCAGCCGAGCAGCGCAAGCACGCGGCTGATCTCGTCGCGGAACATCTCGAGCACGCGCGCAGCACCCGGCCCGCCCGCCGCGCCGATGCCGTACAGCGTGGAACGGCCGAGCAGCACGCAGTGCGCGCCCAGGGCCAGCGCCTTCACCACGTCCGCCCCGCGGCGCACGCCGCCATCGACGAAGACCGTCAGCTTCGAACCCACCGCCGCCACCACCTCGGGCAGCGCTTCGATCGGTGACACCGCGCCGTCGAGATTGCGCCCGCCGTGATTGCTGACGACGACACCGTCGCAGCCGTGCTGCACGGCGAGCAGCGCATCGTCGGCCCGCAGGATTCCCTTGACGACCAGCTTGCCGGGCCAGATCGAGCGCACCCAGCGGATGTCTTCCCAGTTGAGGGCATCGGACTTGAGCATGGAGCGGCCCATCGGCGCCGCGGTGACCCGCTGCTGCGTCTCGGCCGGAAAATTGCGATAGCGCGGCATGCCGGAGTGCAGAATCCAGCGGCCCAGCGTGCCCAGCAGCCAGCGCGGATGCGACACCACGTCCCACACGTTGCGCAGGGAAAAGCGGAACGGGATGGTAAAGCCGTGGCGCAGGTTGTATTCCCGGTTGCCCGAGACCACCCCGTCCACCGTGACGAACAGCGCCTCGTAGCCGGCGTCGTGCGCGCGCTTGATGAGCTGTTCCGAGCGGCTGCGGTCGGCCGCCATGTAGAGCTGGAACCACAATGTGCCGCCGGCGTCCCGGGCGATCTCCTCGAGCGAGGTGATCGAGCCGGTGGCGCAGGTGAAGGGCACGCCCGCTTCCTTCGCGGCGCGAGCGAGCGCCACGTCACCCTGGAACCACATCATGCCGGCGGTGCCGGTCGGCCCGACCGCCACCGGCATGTGCTGCAGCTTGCCGAAGACGCTGACTTGCTGCGAGCGCGCCGACACGTCCACCAGCGTGCGCGGACGGAAGCGGATGCGGCCGAAGACCTCGCGGTTGTGGCGCAGCGACCGCTCGTCCTCGGAACCGCGGTCGACGAACTGGAACAGGCCGCCCGGCAGTCGGCGGCGCGCCTTTTCACGCAGGTCGTGGACGTTGCAATGCCTGAGTGCTGTCATGGCGGCGGTCCGGAGAGAATGCGGATCAGGGATGGTACAGGGCGTCGATCAACTGGCCGCTGGTCGCGCGCAGGCGCCGCGACAACAGCGTAGTGACCTTGAGCAGGAGCTTCACGCCAAGCGGCGGCTGTTCGCGGATGAGGCGCACGAAATTTTCGCGCGTGAGCGTGGCGAGACGGGTCTGCTCGTTGCAGACGCAGGTCGCCGATCGCGGGTCGCCGTCGATGATCGCCATTTCGCCGAAGGTCATGCCGGCGCCGATGCGCGCGAGCTTCTTGTCGCCGCTTTTCATGTCGTGTTTCAGAATATCGGCGCTGCCGTCCAGCACCAGCGCGAGGAAGCTGCCCGGTTCGCCTTCCCGGAACAGCAGCGTGTTCGGCGTGGCGTCGATCACGCCGAGGTAATCGATGAGCGTGGACACCTCCTCCATCTTCCAGCCGGCAAGGAAGGCCGAGCCCATCAATTGCGGCAGCAGCTGCGCGGGCGGAACGACGACCTTGCGCGCGCCGACGACCAGGGAGGACGGATCGTTGGTCGCCACGGACTACCGGACGGCTTCCGTGCGCACGAACGCACGCCAGGCCCGCCAGGCCAAGTACCCGCGCCGCGCCCAGCGGAACGTCGGGCCGGGCTTCAAGAGCAGCACCACCACGCTCGCCGCCGCCAGAAACGCCGGGTAGCGCTTGAAGAATCGCAGCATAGCGACCCCGCGGTCGGCGATGGCCAGCGGCCGGCGCCACGGTTCGGCGGCGTCGGCCAGCACCACCCGCTGCTCCGCGGCTTGCGCGATCAGGACACTGCGGCGGTGCTCCAGTTGCGCGACCCGGCTGCGGTAGCTCACGGCGACAGCCGCTCACGATCCTTGCCGAGTTCAGCAAGACTGGCCTGGAACAGGCGCGTCCGTTCCAGCGACTTCCGGTAGACGTAGAGGCCGAATACCACGCCCGCGCCGATGTATAGCAAGGCGAACACGCCGATGATGGCGAGGCCGTGGTTCTCCCACAGCAACAGAATGAAGTAACAGGTGCCGAGCAGGACGCCCAGCGCCAGGAAAAACACCGCGGCAAACGCCAGGACGATCAGCCGCTGCAGACGCAGCGTCTCTTCCTGGACCTCGTTGGCGAGCAGCGCAAGGCGCGTCTGGGCGATCGCCAGCAGCGTCGCCAGCAGCCGGCGCAGGGACTCGAACAGCCCGGCCTCACGGCTGGGCTGTTCATCCGGCGGCGGCAAGCCCTCGGCAGGCTTGCGTGCCATGCTGCCGCCTAGCGGCGGCCGATCAGCAGGCCGACGATCAGGCCCACTCCAGCGGCGATGCCGACGGAACGCCAGGGATGCTCGTGCACGTATTCGTCAGTAACGCGTGCCGTCTGCTTGGCGCGCTGGATCACGACTTCCTCGGCTTCGGCGAGTTTCACCTTGGCCCTGTGCAGGCTGTCCTGCACGCGTTCGCGGGCGGCGGCGACTTTCTCGCCGGCAGCGCTGGCAGTGGCCTTGAGGAGTTCCTCGGCGTCGGAAATCAACACTTTGACGTCTGAGAGCAGTTTGTCGCGGGGGGCATTGGTCATATCGTTCATGGGCAACCTCGATTGGTTCGGACGGAGAAAATGGGAAGGCTGGGAAAGGCTCGGTACGCGCCGCACAGGGAACGGCACTGGAAGGCTAGCCTAACCGATTTTTCCGGTAAGAATCAACCGGATTGCGCCTACACGCCGTGCCGCCGCACGCCTACATCCGTCACGCGATGGCGCCGTAATACAGGTTCTGCGGATGGTTCGCCTGCGCGAAGAAAAACCAGCGTTCGGCGAGCAGGCCGCAATACTGGGCGATGAACGCCGCCCCCCACCAGCCGCCCGCCAGCAGCAGCACCGGCAGCACGAACGCGAACAGCAGGAAACCCCACTTCATCCCGCGCAGCCACCCCGCCGTGCGGCCGTGAAAGAACTCGCGGGTATTGAAAGACCCGCCCATCTGTCCCTGCGACTTCTGCACGATGCGGGGATTGCTGATCCCGATTGCACTTTGCAATGACGACCGCGGGCGGAGCCGCGCGTTCCGGACCAGCGACGCGGTGCGCCCGGCCAGCGCCAGCAGTGTCACACCGATGGCCCAGCGAGCCAGCGCGGGCGCCAGCTCCGGCGCGGTCTGCGCCGCGAACGCCGCGCTCAAGGTCAACCCCGACGCACAGCCCAGCAGCGTGAAATTGAGCATCGTCAGCGGCGTATGCCATTCCTGCAGAAACTTGAGGCAGGCGTAGATCATCGCGGTGCAGACGAAGAGTGCACAGCACAGCACCACCCCGGCGGCGGCGATCCATCCGGTCCCCGGTAACGCAAACGCATGCGCCGCGCCGTAGGCGGTCACCGCCGCCATGAACGCGGGCAGCACGAGGCATTCCCGCGACAGCCATGAGGTGCGCCACACCGCGATGGCGCGCCACGCACGTTCCGGATGCCCGAGATGGAAAAACGAGGCGATCAGGCCCGCACCGAGCAACCCTACCGCCAGCGCGCTGCCCGCGGCGAAGAAACCGGTGGCATCGGGCATTGCGACCGCGCCGCGTGCTGCCGCCAGTTCGACGCCGGCCAGGGCAAGGAACAGGCCCTGCCCCGCCCCGATCAGCGTGGTGAGGAGAATGACGGAAATCGCGGGATGCATGGAGTGGGTGATGGGTGATGGGTGATGGGGAATGGGTGATGGGTTCACATCCCTCATCCCTCATCCCTCATCACCCATCACCCACCACCCACTCCATGCATCCCGCG
>CAZXNF010000318.1:0-4814 GCA_964641785.1 uncultured Streptomycetaceae bacterium
ATCGGCAACGCGGCTTGAGGGTCTTGCGCCACAGCATGCGGCCGTGCAGCCGCTAGGATCGAAACCCTCGGGATTCCCACCGTCACGCTCACGCGGACGGATTTCGTGGGCGTGATGACCAATGCCATCGCCGGCCTGGGCTTCGCGCCCGATGCCGCGATGGTGAAGTTCCCCATCGACCTCTTCCTGCCCGGCAGCGACATTGCGGCCATCGAGGCCCGCAAGCAGGAGTTCTACGATGGCCTGACGCGCTGGAAGTCGGACTTCGCCAAGGCCGCGGACGGCAGCCCCATGCTCTCGGTGGAAGGCGTGAGCTACGAGGACGCGCTCGCCAAGGCCAACCACCTGATGATCGCGAACCTGTGGGGCGACGGCCTGCCGATCTGGCCCGCCACGCGCGAACGTACCGACTGGATCTTGCGCGGCACCCCGCTGCCCCGCACGCACAAGATCGGCAAGTTCCCACCGCGCGGCGGCGTCACGACGGTGGAGACCTGCGCCGTTGCGCTCGCCATGGCCGGCGGGCGACCCGAGTACCTGCCGGTGCTGCTTGCGGCGGTCGATGCTTTCCTCGACCCGCAGTCGGGCGCGGAGCTGCTGCAGGCCGCTTCCGGCAGCGCCTTTCCGGTGGTGATCGTCAACGGACCCATCGCCAAGCAGATCCGGCTCAACTCCGGCTTCGGCTGCCTCGGCCCCGATCCGCAGCAGCCGGCGGGTGCCAGCATCGGCCGCGCGCTGCGCCTCATCCAGCAGAACGTCGGCGGCGCGTTGCCCGGCATCGGTGCGATGGCCAACTACGGCGGCATGCGCTACACCAATGTCGTCTTTGCCGAGGACGAAGCGGGTCTGCCCGAAGGCTGGGCGCCGCACGCAACCGCGCGCCACGGCTTTGCGCGCGAGACCAATTCGGTGTCG
The DNA here is from genome assembly GCA_964641785.1 of uncultured Streptomycetaceae bacterium. Classification (GTDB taxonomy): domain Bacteria; phylum Pseudomonadota; class Gammaproteobacteria; order Burkholderiales; family SG8-41; genus CAZXNF01. The sequence continues at coordinate 916 of CAZXNF010000318.1, forward strand.
CTCGTGTTCGCCAACGGCGCGACCAACATCCGCCGGCGCGGTGCGAAAAAGGAAACACCGGAGGAAGATGCGACGCAAGGCATGTATCGCATGGCCGACTTCATGCGCGTGCCCAACACGCCCGGCCTCGCCGGCTACGAGCAGGGTTCGCCCGGCGTGCTGATGATCCCGCAGGTGGTCGCGCAGGCGATGGCGGCGCTCGGCTGGACGCAGCAATCCATCCGCGAGTTCCTGTGGGAGCACTCGAAGATCCCGCTGGCGCAACTGAAGCGTGGCGGCGTCACCGCGTGGATCGAGATCGACAGCAATCCGCTCACGCGCGCGAGCCTCAAGCTCGATCCGTGGCCGATCACGGCCAAACCGGAGAACATCGTGCTGATCGTCGCCGGCGGCGGGCATCCGACCAACAGCTACTGGCTGCAGGGCTACAGCCCGCGCGTCACCGGGCGCCGCATGCAGGTGCCGGAAACCTTCGAGCAGTTGCTGACCGAAGCCGATCAAGACCTCGGCTGCGGCTCGGATTACTGCCGCGTCTAGAAACGGAGCGCGTCCCCATGTTCAGCCTCGCCGGCAAAGTAGCCCTCATCACCGGTTCCACCCGCGGCATCGGCAAGTCCATTGCGGAGGAAATGGCCAACGCCGGCGCGAAAGTCGTGATCTCCAGCCGCAAGGCGGACGCCTGCGAAACCGTCCGCGCCGAATTCGCCGCGCGCCAGCAGGACGCGATCGCCGTGCCGTGCAACATCGGGCGCAAGGAAGAACTCGAGAACCTGGTGAAGACGACGCTCGCCAAGTGGGGAAAGATCGACGTCCTCGTCTGCAACGCGGCGACCAATCCGGTATTTGGGCCGATGCTCAACGCCCCGGACGACGCCTTCGACAAGATCATGCTCACCAACGTGAAGAGCGTGTTCTGGCTCGCCAACATGGCGCTGCCGCAGATGGCCGAACGCGGCGGCGGCGCGATGGTGATCGTGTCCAGCATCGCCGCGCTGCGTGGTAGCAGCCAGTTGGGCCTCTATGCCACCTCCAAGGCCGCGGAGACGGGCCTGTGCCGCGCGCTCGCCTGCGAGTGGGGGCCGAAGAACATCCGCATCAACTGCATCGCGCCGGGCCTGATCCGCACCGATTTCGCCAAGGCGCTGTGGGAAGACGACACCAAGCGCAAGGCGCGCGAGGCACTGACGCCGCTGCGCCGCATCGGCGAGCCGCGGGACATCGGCGGCATCGCGGTTTTTCTGGCGTCAGACGCAGGCAGCTTCGTTACCGGCCAGGTGATCGTCGCCGACGGTGGCGTGACGATTTCCGGCGAGCGGCAGTAAACAGAGTCATCGTTGCGCGCGGCCTCGTTGCTGTCGCCGCGACGCCCAAAGACGTGCTGGCCAGGCTTCAGGCCGCCACGGTGAAGGCGGTGGACCCGGAAACGCGGGACCGCTATACGGAACAGGGCGCGGACATCTGGACCACTTCGCCGGAGCAGTTCACGGCTTTCCTCAAGGAAGAGCTGACGCGCTGGGGCAAGGTGATCCGCGAGGCGAACATCCGGGCGGAATGACCGGGGAATAGTCCCGACGGACTACGCCGTTGCCCCCGCAGGGCATTGTCTGCCTGTTAGCATCAGCCGCCCGTATCAACCCGGCAAGGACAGCTTCATGGCAGCAGCGAAAGACGTCTTCTCGGCTTTGCAAAAGCAGATGGATCCGAAGACGGATCCGGCACTGATCGGCTTTCTGAACGGTCTCATCCTCATGGCCGAGCAGCTCGACGCCATGGAATTCCGTCAACGGAAGATGGAAGCCTTCCTGGACGAGCTCCGCCGCCGCTGAACGCGGCACTAGCTTCGCGGCACGCGCCCCAGGATCGGAAACTTGGGATCGGTATAGCCCGGCGTGGACGGATGGCCGCGCGGCACCAGCCGGTCGATCAGCGCCTCGTCCGCGGCTGTGAACCGATGGTCGAGCGCGCCGAGGTATTCGCGCCACTGCTCGAAGGTCCGCGGCCCCGCGAGCACCGACGTGACAAGCGCATTGTTGAGCGTCCAGTTCAGCGCGAACTGCCCCGCCGTCATGCCGTGCTTTTCGGCATGCGCCTTGATGCGTTGGGCGTACTGCAGCGATTCGGCGCGAAATTCGGTTTCCTCCATGCGCCGGTCCTTGCGCCCTGCCCGCGTATCGGCGCCGGGTTTGCGGCCGGGCAGGTACTTGCCGGTCAGGACGCCGCGCGCCAGCGGACTGTAGGGCACGACGCCCAGCCCGTAATGGCGGCACGCGGGCAGCATCTCGACTTCGCTGAGGCGGTTCATCGCGTTGTAGTACGGCTGCAGCACCACCGGCTGCGGCACACCGAGCCGGCGGCAGGTGTTCACCACTTCCGCGATGCGCCAGCCGTCGTAATTGCTGAGCCCGAAGTAGCGCACCTTGCCCGCGCGGATGAGATCGCCCATGGTGGCCACCGTTTCTTCCAGCGGCGTGCCGGGGTCGTCCCGGTGCAGGTAGTAGATGTCGACGTAGTCCGCCTTCAGCCGGCCGAGGCTGGCGTCGATCTCGTAGAGCATCCACTTGCGGCTGAGGCAACCGGTGTTAGGGTCGCCCGGGATGGAGGCGCTCTGCACCTTGGTCGCCAGCACCCAGCGGTCGCGGTCCTTCGCGATCAGCCGGCCCACGGTGCGCTCCGAGTTCCCCCCGGCGTAGCTGTCGGCGGTGTCGATGAAATTGATGCCGGCGTCACGCGCCGACGCCACGATGCGCGCCGCAACGGCCGCGCTCGTCCGGTCGCCGAAGGTCATGGTGCCGATGCAGATCGGCGACACCTTCAGTCCGCTGCTGCCGACGCGCCGGTATTCCATCGCCGTCCGCCCCTGAGCGCCGCGTTACACCGGCTCGAACTTCAGCCGCTTCACCTTCTCCATGTTGGTGCCTTCGATGCGGATCAGGCGCGTCGGGCCCTTGCGGCTCGGCGAATGGAGGTCGCCCTCGTTGTAGAGGTGCGCGATGCCCGGCGTGAGCTTGTACTTGCTCCGCTCACGTACCTCGCCGGGCTTGTCGGGGCTCGCGGGAGACACCAGGTCCCAGTCCGACATCAGCGTTTCGCCCTGCGCCTGGCCATAGATCGCCCACGACGGGCCGTGATCGTGCGGGGTGCTCTCCTTCGGGCCGGTGTAGTTGTGCGCGAGGATGCAGAAGCCGAGCTCGGGGTCTTCGTAGAGAATCTGGCGCTCCGGCGTCTGGTCGGTGATGGTGGCGTTGACGAAGGCCGTGTCCTTCAGCACTTCCTTCAGCAATTCGCAGACTTTCTGGCGGCCGGCGGGACCGGGCTGCGCCTTCAGCGCGTCGTGAAACGTTTTCCCGAGTTGCTGGACGGTATGGGCCATGGGTGTCTCCTCTTTGGTAGATGCAATCGTTGAGCAGGGCAACCGTCAGGCTGCCCGCAATACCGGTTTACGTGCCGGCGCCTTGTTGTGCTTGGCCAACGTCGGCAGCCGACGAATCATCACGCCCGCCTTTTCCTCCGCCAGCCGCAATTCGTAAAGCTTTTGCAGGTTGAGCCAGAACTCGGTGCTGGTGCCGAAAAAGTGGGCAAGGCGCAGAGCGGTATCGCCCGTCACCACGCGCTGGCCGTTGAGGATGCCGGTGATCCGGTTGGTCGGGACGCGCAGTTGCCGCCCCAACTCGGCGGCACTCATGCCGAGCGCCTGCAACTGCTCGGCAAGATGCTCTCCTGGATGAATCGCGCTGCGTGCCATGCCTGACTCCGTCAGTGACCGTCAACAATCTCGATATTATCGACCGTTGCTACCGGCTGTCTCAAAAAAAATGCTGCGAAAGCACGCCCCCATCCCGATCGTGCCGCATGCAATCCATTCTCTACCTCCCTTGCGCAATGCGCGGGGGAGGGCTGGG
>CAZXNF010000319.1:0-4812 GCA_964641785.1 uncultured Streptomycetaceae bacterium
GCCGCAGGCCCGACACCACGTCGAAATCGCTGTCGCGCGCGGTGAGAAAAATGATCGGCAGCGTGGCCGACAGCGCGCGCAGCTCGCGGCACAGCGTGAAGCCGCCGTCGGGTTCGTCGCCGAGGCTGATGTCGAGCAGGGCCAAGTCCGGCAGCCGCGAACGCAGCGCAGTCATCGCCTCCGCACGTTTCGCGAAGGCCACGACTTCGTAGCCGTGCTTCTTCAGCGCGTCGGTGTAGTTGGCGCGGATGACGGGGTCGTCTTCGACGATGGCGATACGGCGGGGCATGGTGGTTTTCTGTTTCCGGTTGCAGTGACGCGCCGACTATACCGGAGGCCGGCGCCCGCGAACGGGCGCCGGGGCGGGTGCCATCTTCCCGCCACAATTGACCGGCGCCTTTCCTTTTTCCCACCCGCATGCCGCCACCCCCGGGCGTTGCAATGGCGTCGTGCCGGGGGACGGTCCCGCGGCGAACACAGGGAGCGGAACATGCAAACGCAACTGAAGACACCGGCGCTGGCGGTCAGCACACGGCGGGTGGTCGGAGAAATGCTGTGGCTGTCGGCGTGCGCGCTGGTGGCCGGGCTGGCGACGGCGTTCACCGCCGCCGTGCTGGTAGCGAGCCTCGCGGCGATTACGGGTTGAAGCCTGTCGCAGCAGGGCGCTGCGGGCCGGTGGCTGGGGCGATGCGCGGTAAGTGCGTCCGCGACGCGGCACGGGTGTGCCGGTCCCCAGCCCCTGGCCCGGAGCGCCTCGCACCGGCGCTGACGTCAATCCCTGAAGGACAGTCATGATCAAACGCCTGCTCGCCATCGGCTTCATCTTCGGCTGCACGTCCATCGCGTGGTTCGTGCTGGCCGGCGCCACCTACACCCGCACGCACAGCGCCGACAGCAACCTCCGTTCGCGCGTCGAGTCCCTGTGGGGCGCGCCGCAGACGCAGCTGCCGCCGGAGGCGGCGTGGACGGAAAAGGTCGCGCGTACCGTGGAGAGAACAGAAGATGGCAAGAAGGTGCAGCGGATGGTGGAGGAGCGCGTCCGGCATCTGCTGCAGGTCGAGCGCAGCGACATCCGCGTTGGCCTCTCTCTGGAGCCGCGGCAGAAAGGACTGCTCTGGTACTCCACCTATGGCGTGACGCTCGACGCCGACTACGACATCGTGAACATCAGCGGGGCCAGCCGCGAAGTGGAGATCGCGCTGCCGTTCCCGGCCCGGCGTGCGGTGTTCGATGACCTGCGCTTCGAGTTGGCCGGCAAACCATGGCTGGTGCCGCTGACCCCGGCGGACGACCGCATCACCGGCCGCGTCCTGCTGGCTGCGGGGGAACGCGTGACCCTGCGCGTCGGCTACCGCAGCCAGGGCCTCGACCGTTGGAGCTACAGCTTCGGCAGCGGCGTGACCGAAGTCCGGAATTTCCGGTTGGCGCTCGCCACCGATTTCGACGCCATCGACTTCCCGGACGACGGTATCTCCCCCGGCAGCAAGGAACGGCAGGACGGCGGCTGGCTCCTCAAGTGGGAGTACCGCCGCCTGGTGTCCGGGGTCAACATCGCGTTGCTGATGCCGGAGAAGCTGCAGCCGGGTCCGCTCGCAAGCCAGATTGCGACCTTCGCGCCGGTCTCGCTGTTCTTCTTCATCGTTGTGCTGCTGACGATCGGCGTCATGCGCGGGATCGAGCTGCACCCCATGCACTTCTTCTTTCTGGCGGCGGCCTTCTTCGCGTTCCACCTGCTGTTCGCCTACCTCGCGGACCAGGTGGACATCCATCTCGCCTTCGGCATCGCCGCGGTGACTTCGCTCGCGCTGACGGTCAGCTACCTGCGCCTCGTGCTCGGCCCGCGCTTCGCCTTCTTCGCCGCGGGCACGGCCCAGCTCGTCTATCTGGTCCTGTTTTCCTATGCGTTCTTCTTCAAGGGTTTGACCGGGCTCGCGATCACGATCGGCGCGATCGTGACGTTATTCGTACTGATGCAGGCCACCGCCCGGGTAGACTGGCGGGCGGTTTTTGCCGGCAGGGCTGTGGCGCCGGCGGCATAACGCAGCACAAGGGGAATGGCAATGGATGGCGGCTGGCAGGTGCGCAAGGCGATGACGGGTGTCTGGCGGATGCTGGGCCGGATCGGCCACCATCTGTTCGGGGATGTGCACTGGCAAGCGCCCGTCTGGCTGCGAGCCACGATGGAGGGGCTGGTCGCCGCGCAACGGTATGTTGCCGCGTGGATCGAACGCGACCGCCGCCGCGCCACACTGGTGGTGGGCGTGGTTTTGGCGGTGGCGGCCGCGGGCCTGGCCGGCAAATGGTGGTACGACCAGTTGCCCAAACCGGTTGAAGTGACCTATGCGGTCAAGGATCCGGCCCGCACCCGCATCGAGGATCCCAACGCCCGACCAGACCCGGTGATCGTGGAATTTAGCGCGTCGGTCGCCACGCTGGCGGGTGTCGGCAAGGAAGTCACCACCGGCATTCAGACCAGCCCGGCCGTCGAAGGGGTGTGGACGTGGACCGACGACCGGACGCTCGTGTTTCAGCCCAAGGCCGACTGGCCGGTGGGCGGCGAGTTCACCGTGAGCCTCGCCCGCAAGGGGTTGATCGCCGAGCAGGTCCGGCTCAAGGATTACCAGTTCAAATTCCGCGCTGCGCCGTTCGTGGCGGAGCTGACCGAAGCCCAGTTCTATCAAGACCCGGTGAATGCGGCGTCGAAGAAGATCGTCGCCGCGGTGAACTTCAGCCATCCGGTGAACCCCGCCGACTTCGAGAAGCGCATCGTGCTGCGCGAAGCGGGCAAGAGCGGCGGCTTTCTCGGCCTCGGCGCGGAAGGCACCAAATTCCGTGTCACCTACGACAAGCTCAAGCTCAACGCCTTCATCCATTCCGAGGCGCTGCCGATCCCGGCCAAGCCCCTGCAGGTCAACCTCACCGTCGAGCCCGGTGTGCGCGCCGCACGCGGCGGCACACCCACGGCAGCCCCGCTTGCGCGCGCCGTCGTGGTGCCCGGGCTCTACAGCCTTGCCGTGCAGTCGGCGGATCTGACCCAGGCCGACAACGAACGGCTCGAACCCGACCGCATCCTGATGGTGAACGTGTCCGCCGATACGCACGAGCGCGAGCTCGCCGGCAAGCTGCGGGTGTGGCTGCTGCCCCTGTATCACCCGGACAGCAAGGAAGAAGATCGCAAGCAACCGTACCACTGGGGTGATCCGGCGAAGATCGGCCCCGAAATCCTCAAAGCATCCGAGGTGGTGAAGCTCGAGCCCGTCGCCTCCGAGCGCGAGTACGTCCAGCAGCATGCGTTCAAGCTGGCGGCCGACGCGGGGCGCTATCTCTATGTTCGCGTCGACAAGGGCGTGAAGTCGTTCGGCGGCTACGTCATGGAGAAGGACTACGACCGCATCGCGCGCGTGCAGCCGTTCCCGCGCCAGTTGCGTATCGCTTCCCAAGGCGCGCTGCTCGCGCTGTCAGGGGAGAAGAAGCTGCCGGTGCTGGCGCGCGACGTCGAAGGGGTGCGTTACGAGATCGGCCGCCTGCTGCCGCAGCAGATCCAGCATCTCGTCACCATGTCGGGCGGCAACTTCGCGCAGCCGAACTTCAATTACGGCTTCGACGACGCGAACATCACCGAGCGTTACACGCAGATCGAGGCGATGCCGCCGGGGCCGGCGGGCAAGCCCAACTACCTGGCGCTCGACCTCGGCCGCTATCTCGAACCCGACGGCGGCCCGCGCCGCGGCGTCTTTTTCGTCAAGGTCGAGAGTTATGACCTGAAGGCCAAGCGCACCACCGGTGCGCGCGATCAGCGACTCATCGTGATCACGGACCTCGGCATGGTCGTGAAGCGTTCGATCGACGGCACCCAGGACGCCTACGTGCAGTCCATCGCCACCGGCCTGCCAGTGGCGGGCGTCACGGTGGAGGTGATTGGCAAGAACGGTCTCGCGATCGTGACGCAGACTACCGATGCCGCCGGCCATGCGCGGCTGCCGGACCTGTCCGGCTACGACCGCGAACGCGCGCCGGTGGTGTACGTCGCGCGTAAGGGCGGCGACAGTTCCTTCCTGCCGATGAACCGCAGCGACCGCGTGCTCGACTTCTCGCGTTTCGAAGTCGGCGGGGTCGCCAGCAGCGCCGATGCCGGCAAGCTGTCGGCGTATCTCTTCTCCGACCGCGGCATCTACCGCCCGGGCGAGGAAATCCGCGTCGGCATGATCGTCAAGGCCGCCGACTGGGCGCGCAAGCTCGCCGGGCTGCCGCTGGAAGTGGAGCTCACCGATGCGCGCGGCCTGACGCTGAAGCGCGAACGCATCAAGCTCTCCCCGAGCGGTTTCGAGGAGTTGCGCCACACCACGCAGGAGACCGCACCGACGGGCGACTACACCGTCGCGCTCTACATCGTGAAGGACGGCAACCGTTCGAGCCAGCTCGGCACCGTCACGGTGAAGGTGCAGGAATTCATGCCCGACCGCCTGAAGATGACGGTGAAGCTGTCGAAGGACGTCGTGGAGGGCTGGATTTCGCCGCAGGAGCTGAAGGCGCGCGTGAACCTGCAGAACCTGTTCGGCACGCCGGCGGAGAACCGCCGCGTGACCGCGACCATGACGCTGTCACCGGCCTTCCCGCAGTTTCCGAGCTGGCGCGACTGGCAGTTCTACGACCCGCAATTCGCGAAGGAGGGCTACACTGAACCGCTCGCCGAAGCGAAAACCACCGAGAAAGGCGAGGCCGAGCTTGACCTGAACCTGGGCCGCTTCGCCCGCGCGACTTATCGGCTGCACCTCGTCGCCCAGGGCTTCGAGGCCGACGGCGGCCGCGGCG
>CAZXNF010000320.1:0-4804 GCA_964641785.1 uncultured Streptomycetaceae bacterium
TTGCCGACGCGGTTCATGGTGTAGACGTATTGCGCCATGGCTGGTTACCGGAAAATGGATGGCTGCGAGGCAGCCGGACGGGCGGAGGAAATGCCGAAAGGGCGCTATTATCCCCGAGTCCGCCCCCGCTTGAAATTCCCGCGCGCCTTAATTCCGCCCCATGGACGATATCGTCAAACAGGCCATGGCCAAATGGCCCTCCGTGCCTTCCGTTTATGGATGGCTCTCCCTGGACGCGCGCGGCCACTGGCTGATCAAGGGCGACCGCATCAGCAATCCCGTGATTACCGCGTTCATCGCCCGCAATTACCTGCGGGACGACCGGGGTGCCTGGTACTTCCAGAACGGCCCGCAGCGCGTGTTCGTCTCGCTGGCCAGCACGCCCTTTGTCGTTCGCCACGAAGCCACGGACACCGGGGAACGGCTGCTGACGCATACCGGGCAGCCGGTCGCAAAACTCACCGGGGCGTGGCTGGATGACCAGGGGCGCCTCGTGCTGATGACCGACGCCGGCCCCGGCGTGCTGGACGACCGCGACCTCGAGGGCTTTCTCTCCCACCTCACGGACAGCCGCGGCAAGCCGCTCGACGACGCAGCCCTGGAATCCGCCCTGGAAGCCCTGCAACATGGACAGACCGCCGACCTCGCCCTGCGCTGGCGGGACGCCCTCGTGCCCGTGCAGCCGGTGCGCGCGGCGGACGTGCCCGGACAGTTCGGCTTCATGCGCATCCCCGATCCGCCGTCCGGCGAGGAAGTCTGCACGTGAAGCCGCTCGCGACGTTTCCCGCAGCGGCGCGCCGCGCGATCCGCGGCGTGTTCTGCGACATCGACGACACGCTCACCACCGACGGTCGGCTGACCGCCGCGGCCTACGCTGCGCTGGAAAGTCTGCACGCCGCGGGCCTGCTCGTGGTGCCCATCACCGGCCGGCCCGCCGGCTGGTGCGACCTCATCGCCCGCCAGTGGCCGGTGAACGCAGTCGTCGGCGAGAACGGCGCGTTCTGGTTCCGCCACGACCATGACGCTCGCCGCATGGTCCGCAGCTTTGTTGATGACGAGGCCACGCGGGCTGCCCACCAGCAACGCTTGCAGGCCATCGCCGACGCGATCCTGAAGGAAGTCCCCGGCGCCGCGGTGTCGGCGGACCAGCACTACCGGGAAACCGACCTTGCCATCGATTTCTGTGAGGACGTCGCTCCGCTGTCCGCTGCGGCCGTCGCCCGCATCGTCGCCCTCATGGAACAGCACGGCCTGACCGCCAAAGTCAGCTCCATCCACGTCAACGGCTGGTTCGGCGCCTACGACAAGCTGGGCATGACGCGGCAGCTCATGCGCGAGGCCTTCAAGGTCGATCTCGACGCCGAACGCGCACGCTATGTCTTCATCGGCGATTCGCCCAATGATGTGCCGATGTTCGCTTACTTCCCGCACGCCGCCGGTGTCGCCAACGTGCGGTCATTCGCCGAGCGGCTCGAGGCGAAACCCGCTTACGTGACGCAGGCTGCCGCCGGCGCGGGCTTCTGCGAGCTGGCGGATTACCTGCTCGCTGGCCGCTAACCCTTTCCCGCTTTCCCGACCTCATGGAACCCCCGATGATCGATCTCCGCAGCGACACCCTGACCAAACCCACCGAAGCCATGCTCGCCGCCATGCAGGAAGCGAGCCTCGGCGACGACTCCCGCGATGGCGACGAGACCGTGCGCAAGCTAGAAGCGCGCGCGGCGGAAATGACCGGCAAGGCAGCCGGCGTCTTCGTGCCCAGCGGCACCATGTCCAATCTGGTGGCCATCCTCGCGCACGCCGACCGCGGCGGTGAAGTCATCGGCGAAGCCACGTCGCACATCTTCAATTCGGAGCTGGGCGGCGTCGCCAACATCGCCGGCATGTTCCCCCGCATGCTGCCGGGCAAGCGCGGCGCGCTCGACCTCGACGCGCTGAGCGAACGCATCCGCCCCGCCATCACCCCCAACAATGCCGGCACCGCGCTGGTGTCGGTGGAAACCACCCACAACGCCGCGGGCGGTGCCGTACTGCCGCTGGCCCACCTGGCCGCCGTGGCCGCGCTGGCCCGTGAAAACGGCGTGCCGGTGCATATCGACGGCGCGCGCCTGTTCAATGCCGCGGTCGCCCTGAAGGTTCCTGCCGCGGACATCGCACAGTACGCCGACAGCGTCGGCTTCTGCGTATCCAAGGGACTGTCCGCGCCGGTCGGGTCCGTGCTGTGCGGCACCGCGGCCTTCATCGAACGCGCTCGCGGATTCCGCCGCATGGTGGGCGGCAACCTGCGCCAGGCCGGCCCTCTCGCGGCGGCCGGGCTGCTGGGGCTGGAAACCATGGTCACCCGCCTCGCGGACGACCACCGCACCGCGCAACGGCTGGCGCAGGGCCTGCACAAGCTCGACACGCAGCTGGTGAATCCGGCCGACGTGGAAACCAATCTCGTGCGGGTGGATGTTGCCGCCTCCGGCCGCCCGGCAACGGAATGGTCGGCGGAACTGAAAAAGCGCGGCGTGCTGGTAAATCCCTGCGCGAAGTTCGCGCTGCGCTTCGTGACGAACCGGCACATCGGCGAGGCGGAAGTGGATCAGGCCATCGCGGCGTTTGCCGGAGTCCTGAAACCGTAGCACGGCATCGCTAGATGATTTTCTTCCGCAGCCACGTCACGCCGACCTCTGCGACGATCACCACCACCAGCATCGCCACCAGCATCAGCGCTACCCGCTCCCACTGAAACAGGTTCATCGCGGAATCGATCGCCATGCCGATGCCGCCGGCGCCGACCAACCCCAGCACCGCCGATTCGCGCACACTGATGTCCCAGCGGAAGAGCGCGATCGCCCAGAACGCCGGCTCGACCTGCGGCCAGTAGCCCTTGAGATAGATCGAGGTCCACGGGGCGCCCGCGGCCTTCAGCGCTTCGACCGGCCCGGGCCGCGCTTCCTCCAGCGCCTCGGCGAACAGCTTGCCGACGAAACCGATCGAACGGAAGGCGATCGCCATCGTGCCGGCCAGCGCGCCGGGCCCGAAAATGGCTACGAACAGCAGCGCCCACACCAGCGAGTTGACCGAACGCGACGAGACCAGAAAGAACTTGGCGCCGTAGTTGAGGGCGGCGTTGCGGGTGATGTTGTTCGCCGCCAGCAGTCCCAGCGGCAGCGCCATGAGGATGGCGAGGATGGTGCCCAGCGTGGCGATGTGCAGTGTTTCGATCAGCGCCTCATGCACGCCCTTGGGGTAGTAGGCCCAGTCGATTGGCCACATGCGCTTGAACAGGTCGGCCATCTGTTCCGGCGCGTCGTAGAGAAACTCCGGGATGATCTGCACCGTGCGCAGGCTGACCACGCAGGCGAAGACGAGGCCGAAATACAGCACGAAGCGCGCGAGGCGCTGCGAGGGCGTATAGCGCCGCCACTCGCGATGAATGCCCGCCGTCGCACTCATGGCCTCACCGGTAAATCTTCTTGATCCAGTTCTGCAGCACCTCGCTCAGCATGATCAACGCGATGATGGCGAGCAGGATGGTCAGCAGGTAGTCGTAGTCGAACTTCTGGAAGGCCGCGAACATGGTGCCGCCGATGCCGCCGGCGCCAACGATGCCTACCATGGTCGAATTGCGCAGGTTGGAGTCGAACTGGTAGGTCGCGAAGCCCACGAAGCGGTTCAGCACCTGGGGCATCACGCCGTAGGTGATGACGTTCATGAACGGCGCGCCGGTCGCGCGTATTGCCTCGACCTGCTTCATCGAAATTTCCTCGATGGCCTCGGCGAACAATTTGGCGACAAAGCCGATCGAGGCCACCGTCAGCGCCAGGATGCCGGCGAGCGCGCCGAAGCCGACCGCCTTGACGAACAGGATCGCGATAATGACCTGGTGGAAGGACCGGCACAGCACGACGAAAAGCCGGGTGGGCCAGGTCACCCAGGGCGGCATCAGGTTGCGCGCCGCCAGCAGTCCGATCGGCAGCGACAGCAATATCCCCAGTATTGAGGCGATGACGGCGATTTCGACGGTCTCATACAAGCCTTTCGCGAGCAGCGCCAGTTTGTCAGGGGCGGTGTCGGGCGGGAACATCCGGCTGATGAATCGCGCGCCCTGCTCGAGACCGAGGACGAAGCGGGCCCAGGTGACGTCGAGCAGCGAGGCCGCGTAGACGGTGTAGATGGCCAGCGCGATCCACGCCAGCCGCGCCGGCCAGTTGGGCAGGAACGCCGGTGGCCGGGCCTGCAGAGTTGCGCCTGTCATGCCGCTACTCCAGCCAATCCTCGCCGCCGTAGATCTGCTTCAGGTGATCGTCGGTCAGGCCTTCCGGCGTACCGTCGTAGACCACGTGGCCGCCCGCCATGCCGATCACGTGCGTGGCGAAGCGCCTCGCCAGCGGCACGTTGTGGATGTTGAGGATCACGGGGATGCGCCGGCTGTCGGCGAGTGCGGTCATCAGCTCCATGATCTCGACCGAGGTCTTGGGATCGAGGGAGGAGGTCGGCTCGTCCGCCAGCAGCAGGGCCGGATGCTGCATCACCGCGCGCGCGATGCCCACTCGCTGCCGCTGGCCGCCGGACAGCGCGTCCGCCCGCTGGTTCGCGAACGCTGTCAGCCCCACGGTGTCGAGCAGTTCCCACGCCGCGTCGATGTCCGCCGGCGGATACCGTCGCAGCCATGCCTTCAGGGGCGACACGTAACCGAGGCGACCGGAGAGCACGTTCTCCATGACGCTCAGCCGTTCGACGAGGTTGTATTCCTGGAACACCATGCCGATGCGGCGGCGCGCTTCGCGCAGGGCCCGGCCACGCAACTTGACCATGT
>CAZXNF010000321.1:0-4787 GCA_964641785.1 uncultured Streptomycetaceae bacterium
GATCCAGGTCTACGAGTCCTGTTTCCGCGAGCACGGCCTGATCACGTCGCAGCTCCTGCTCACGCACGAGGACCTGTCGGACCGCAAGCGCTACCTGAACGCGCGTTCGACGCTGCGCACGCTGCTGGCGCTCGGCACTATCCCGATCATCAATGAGAACGATACCGTCGCCACCGACGAAATTCGCTTCGGCGACAACGACACGCTGGCATCGCTGGTCACGAATCTGGTCGAGGCGGATGCCCTGCTGATCCTGACGGACCAGCCCGGACTGCACTCGGCGGATCCGCGCAAGGATCCACAGGCCACGCTGATCGCGGAGGCCCGCGCGGACGACCCGCACCTGGAAACCATCGCCGGCGGCGCGGGCAGCGCGATCGGCCTCGGCGGCATGCTGACGAAGGTGCTCGCGGCGCGGCGCGCGGCGCGGAGCGGCGCGCACACCGTGATCGCCTCCGGACATGAGGACCAGGTGCTGGTCAGGCTCGCGCACGGCGAGGCCATCGGCACGCTGCTGGTCGCACCGACGCCGACGCTGGCCGCCCGCAAGCAGTGGCTGGCCGATCACCTGCAGGTACGCGGGCGCCTGACGCTGGATGAAGGCGCGATCCGGGCCCTGTGTACCGACGGCAAGAGCCTGCTGCCCATCGGCGTGCATGCGGTCAGCGGCGAGTTCGAACGCGGCGAGGCCGTCTCCTGCTGCGACGCAGCCGGTCGCGAGGTCGCCCGCGGACTGGTCAATTACGGGTCGACGGACGCCCGCCGCCTTCTGCGCACGGCTTGCGCCGACATCGAGTCCAAGCTCGGCTACGTGGACGAGCCGGAGCTGATACACAGGGACAATTTAGTGTTGCTCTGACCGGGCAACACTCAATTGCAACGGAGGCTTACCTTTAGCCTGCCAGCGGCGGGATCAAGGTTAGCCGCAGTTACAATCCGGTCTTGCTCGGCTAAAACGCTCTGGCACTCTTACGGCTTCCTTTACAGTGCATCCCGGCCATGGCATACACGCGGCATCGGGTCCTGTCGGGAGCACGTTCATGAAAGGTTGCGCAAAGCGGCTGCTGGTCATCGGTCTGCTGGCCGCGCCAGCACAGGCGGCACTACCCGCGCTGGAACCCGGTTTGTGGGAGGTCCTGGTGGAGACGACCACCGCGCCGGATCCCAACAAGTATCCGACCGAGCGCTTCCGGCGCTGCCTGAAGCCGGACGAGACGGCAGATCCGCGCAAACTCCTGCCCACCAGCGTGAACCGCGAGGCCTGCCGCGTAACCTCGCTGAAGGAGGACGGCGCGAGGGTCCTGTATTCCATCGTCTGCGACAAGAACAAGCTCACGGCCAGCGGCGATTTCAGTTTCACCGCCACCGCCTACCGCGGCACGATCGTCACGGAGCTGCTCGAAGTCAGCAGCAACCGCCTGCAGATCCTCCAGCAGGTGACAGCCAAGCGCGCCGGTCCCTGTCCCTGAAGCTAGACAAGACCGTTCGCTCAGTCGCGGTAGGGCGTGCGGCGGTTGACGCTGGACGCGTCGCGTTCCAGCGAAGCGACGATCTGGCGTGCCGTCGGCAGGATGGCCTGCCCCTTGCAGAAGTACTCCACCGACAGCACCGCGCGGAAATTGTTGGTGTACTGGTAGTTGATGCGGCGCCATTCCGACTCGAGCGGCCGCGACCAAGTGCGATCGGGGCGGCCGTAGCCATACACGCGATATTCCCGCGTCTCGCACCGGATGCCCTCGTAACTGGCGGTGCGTGCACCGCCATCGCCGAGGACGATGAGGGTGTAACGGACCACGTTGTCGGCGCCCACCGTGATCGAGGTCCTGTCGAGGTAAAAACGGCCCTCCTCGCGGTTGCCACCCTCGAACTGGACGACGTTAGCAGCCACGGGATAGGGCGGCAAAACGGTTTCGATTTCCTTCCAGACGATGAGGTTGCCGTCGGCATCCCGCTCGGCTTCGCCCAGCTTGATCACGGGCATCCCGCCGCTGACGCCACAGCCGGCGAGCGCCAGCGTGAGGCCAGCCGCGGCGGCGTAACGCAACGCCTCAGCGCAGGTCATTGACCAGGGCATCGCGCACCGGTGCTGCAAGGGCCTCGACCCGGGCCCGGTATTCGGGATGATCGACGCCGACGGTCAGCGCTGCGCCGCGCTTCAACGCCGCGATCATCTCGGCGTTGAGCTCGAAGCGCAAAAAGTGCACGGCGGCCGTCTTGGTATCGGTCTCGCGTTCGAGATCCTCGTCCGCGATCGCGTAGACCGGAGAAAAGCCCGCCGCCTGCACGAACACGCGGTCTTCGATACCGATCAGCCGACCGAGCATGCGGTCGCGCTCGGCGACGTCCGGATACTCGATAAGCATGGTGACCTTCCAGTTGCTGCCGTCGGGCACCAGAGGGTTGTAGGCGTCCAGTTCGTCCTGGATACCGGCTTCCTCATAGGTACGTTCGACACGCAGCATTTCCTGGATCTGGTAGCGGACGGTTAATTCATCCTCGAACAGCAGGGTGAGGTGGGCGCCCAGCGCCACGGCACGGCGCTGCTTGTGCTCGATCACCCTGGCGCGGAAGTCCGGGCGGGCCTTGGCGTAGGCTTCCAGCGACATCAGGGAGTCACGGGAAATCGGCGGCATAGTGGCGGTCATCATCCGTCAAAGCTTTCGTAAGGGTCTAGTCAAAGCCCGTAGGCCGTCCGCAGGAGCGTCAGCGGATGCGCAACCTGCCCAGCGGTGGTGCCGGCCTCGCGCATGCCCTGCTCGATGTGGCGCCCGGCGAGCTGGCAGTCGGACGCGATCCAGTCCGGCGGGCCGGCGGGCGGCTCGCCCATCGCCCGGAACACCGGCCGGCCGATCTTCATGGCCATGGCGTGGAATGCCTTCTTGACGCCCCAGGTGCCGGAATGGCCGGAGCAGCGCTCAACCGTGTTGATCTTTTCTTTCGCCGCAAGCTGCAGCAGTTCGCGGGTTTTCTGGCCCATGTTCTGCACGCGCAGGTGACAGGCCACGTGATAGGAAACCCGGCCGAGATCCTGCTTGAAGTCGGTCTTGAGCAGGCCGTCCTTGTGCCTGGCGACGAAGTACTCGAAGGGATCGAACATCGCTTCGGCGACCGACTTGACGTCGGCATCCCCGGGGAACATCAGCGGCAGCTCCTGCTTATACATGAGGGTGCAGGACGGGATCGGCGTGACGATCGCATAGCCCTCGCGCGCCAGCTTCGCCAGCGACGGGATGTTCCTGTCCTTGAGCGCCGCCACCGCATCCAGATCGCCGAGTTCGAGCTTGGGCATGCCGCAGCACGCTTCCTTGTCCACCAGCGTCCACGGGATCTCGTTGTGCTCGAGGACCCGCACCAGGTCGCGCCCGATACCGGGCTCGTTGTAATTCACGTAGCAGGTTGCGTAGATCGCGACCTGGCCCGGAGTCCGCTCGCCCGCTCTCACGGCGTGCGCCGTGCGCGGCCCCGGCGCCCCGCGGAACGTCGGCGAGGCATAGGAAGGGATCCACGCCTTGCGATCGACCCCCAGCGTGCTTTCCATCAGCGCGCGCGCCGGGGCCGTTTTGTTCACGGCGTTGACCGCGTGCACGACCACCGGGATGGAAGCGAGCCTGCCCAGCGCATCGGTACTCGCGAGCACCTGGTCGCGCAGCTTCGCCCCCCCCTGCCGGAACTTGACCGCCTTGGCCCGCAACATGAGGTGCGGGAAATCCACATTCCAGGCGTGTGGCGGCACGTAAGGACACTTGGTCAGGTAGCAGAGATCGCACAGATAACACTGATCGACGACCTTCCAGAAAGCTTTCTTGTCGACGCCGTCGACCTCCATCGTGCGGGATTCATCCACCAGGTCGAACAGGGTCGGGAAGGTCGTGCACAGGTTCACGCAGCGCCGGCAACCGTGGCAGATATCGAACACGCGCTCGAGTTCGCCATCGAGACTCGCCTGATCGAAGAAATCAGCATTTTTCCAGTCCAGCGGATGGCGGGTCGGCGCTTCGAGACTGCCTTCGCGCAGCGTCATTTTTTCGGTGAGGTGTTAGGCGAGAGGCGTGAGGGGGAACAAGGATGAGGGAGGTCGCGCAAAAACGAAGGGGTGAGTGTGAGGTTTTCCCCTCACGCCTCACCCCTCGCGCCTCGCGAAACTCAGTCTTGGAGCGCGTCCAGCGCCTTCTGGAAGCGGTTAGCGTGCGAACGCTCGGCCTTGGCCAGCGTCTCGAACCAATCGGCGATTTCGTCGAACCCTTCATCGCGCGCTTGCTTGGCCATGCCCGGGTACATGTCGGTGTACTCGTGCGTCTCGCCAGCCACAGCAGCCTTCAGATTCTGACGGCTGCTGCCGATCGGCAGGCCGGTTGCTGGGTCACCGACCGTCTCGAGGAACTCGAGGTGGCCGTGTGCATGACCGGTCTCGCCTTCGGCGGTGGAGCGGAACAGCGCGGCGACGTCGTTCTGGCCTTCGATGTCGGCCTTGTTCGCGAAATAGAGGTAGCGGCGATTGGCCTGGGACTCGCCGGCGAATGCGTCGCGCAGGCTCTGCTCGGTTTTCGATCCTTTCAAACCCATGGTCATCTCCTCGGTGGCAGGTGGACGCCGCCCGCCAGGGCGGACGAAGCGAAGGGAACCCGCGAACCGTAACCCTTCGGACGTCCGAGGGCAATACAGGAGCTCAATCCGAGGCATTGCGACGGGCTATCCGCAGCACGGCGAGCGCCGGGAGGAGCGCGCGGCCGCGTGCGCTAAACTCCTGGCCGCAGTGGGGGGGTAGCTCAGCTGGGAGAGCGTCGCGT
>CAZXNF010000322.1:0-4786 GCA_964641785.1 uncultured Streptomycetaceae bacterium
GCACAGCAGTTCCACCGCCAGCGCGAGCATCGTGCCCTTCACGCCGCCGGTGGCCGCGAGGCTGCCGCCGAGCAGGATCTTGCCGGCATCTGTGGTCGGATTGCCGTCGGCGTCGCAGCCCCAGCCTTCGGGTATCGCCTCGCCGCGCTTCTGCCGCAACATGATCTCGCCGCGCGTGACCTGGGTCAGCGACAGATCAACGACCAGCGGGTCGCCGCTTCTGCGCGGGAAGATCGCCGCGACGGGATTGGTGCCGAACACGGGATGCGCGCCCCCCGCCGGCACGATGCACGCGGCGGCGTTGCTGAAGGCGAGACCCACCATGCCTGCAGCGGCCACCGGTTCGAGCAGGATACCGAGCGCGCCGCTGTGGTGGGAGTTGAAGACGCCCGCGAAGGCGACACCATGCGTACGTGCGCGTTTCACGGCTTCGGCAATGGCGAGATCAATGGCGGGAAAGGCCAGGCCGTCCGCCGCATCGACCAGCACCGCGGCGCCGCCTTCGCGCACGACTTTCGGCACGGCCATGCCGTTCACCCGGCCGGATTTGAGGTGGTCGCAATAATTGCCGACGCGGGCCACACCGTGGGTCGGCAGGCCCTGCGCATCCGCAGCGACCAGACAGCGCGCGGTGCTCTCCGCCATCGCCGTTGAAGCGCCCGCAGCGCGCAGCGCGTCGGCCGCGAGCGCGGTCAACTCCTCACGCCTCACGCTCACCCCTCACGTATGGGAATACATGATCCGCCCCGAAATCGGCATGCGCGCCATCAGCACGCTGCCGGTCGAGGATTCGGTCATGTAGAGGGTGCGCCGGTCGGGCCAGCCGAAGGCCATGTTGGTGATGTAGTCGCCCTTGCACGACTGCACGCGCAGGATGGGCAAGCCGCGGCGGTCGAACACCCACACGCAGCCCATGGAGGCGTGCGCCACGAGCAGGTTGCCGTCGTCGTCCATGGCCAGCCCATCGGGCCCGCTCATGCCGAAGAGCTGATGGAACACGCCGACCTTGGACAGCGAGCGGTCGGACATCAGGGGCCCGCGCCAGATGCAGTTGCCGCGGGTGGCGGCGACGAACAGCACGTTGTCCTCAGACACCAAAATGCCGTTGGGACTGGGCACGTTGTCGAGCAGGCAGTCGAGCCGGCCGGTCGTCGTCTGCCGATAGACGCGCCCGGTCGGGTCGTGCATGCCGGTCTGGCCCTGATCGGTGAAGTAGAGGTCGCCGTTGGCCGCGAAGAACAGGTCGTTCAGGCCCTTGAAGCTTTCGGAATTGCGCCGCCCGAGGATGGCTTTCACCTTGCCCTTGCCCGGATCGAGCACCAGCAGGCCGTTGCGGTAATCGGTGATGACGATACGGCCGTCCTTGTGGATCTTGAGGCCGTTGGGCTCGCCGTCGTACTCGACGATGAGGTCCCATTCCCCCGCCGGCGAGATGCGGAAGATGCGCCCGTGCGGAATGTCGGTGACGTAGAGGTTGCCGTCGCGGTCAAAGGACGGACCTTCGAGGAAGGAGTCCACCGCCGCCCCGCCCCGGTTGGCGCGCGACCATGCGGTCACCGTCTTCTTCCGGAACTTGTCCGGCAGGACGGTGAAGACTTCGGTATCGATGAGCTTGGGCGCGTCGAACAGCATGCGGGTCTCCGTCCGTTGAACTTACCGGCAACCGGCCCGTGCGTAAAGGCGGCGCCTCACAGGTCTTCGATACTCACCGGGAACAGCGGCTCCAGGGCGTCCACCTCGACCACGTGGTAGGCGCTGAAGCGATACGCCGTGCCCGCCATCACCTCGGGCGGCGTGAACGGAAACGCGAGATTGCCGCCGGTGGAGATGCGCCCCGGGAAACCGTTGTGCAGCAGGTACTGCTTGAACACGGTAGCCACGGACTTCGCATCGGACACGGTCGCGGCGATCACCTCCACCATCACGAAGGCCTCCCGCGCGGGCGCGGCTGGCGGCGTCGGCCAGTCGATGACGCCGTTGAGGCCGTAGACCTTGGGGTAGATATGGAACGGCGCGGTCACGGTGCCCGCCACCAGTTCGCGCACGGTCTTTTCGACGTTCGCCAGGATCTCCGGCATCGCCTCGATCGCGCGTGGGTCGCCGCAGCCGGCCAGCAACACGGCGCGCTCGCCCACGCGCGTCGCCCCTTCGATCTTGACGGTGAACTGCGTGGCCGGTTCCCAGCGCGCGCCGGACACGTGGCAGCGATGCCCGTCCACGGCTTCGTAGCGGGCATCGTCCGTGTGCAGCGTGCCTTCCGGTTCGTACACGCGGTAGGGATCGCCCTGTTCGTAGAGGCTGTGCGCCGCGACCGACATCGGCGTCGCCTGCCGGATGGGGTTCATGCTGTCGATGGTGAAACCATCCCCTTCCAGCGTGCCGAGCAGCGCGTCGCGGCCGCCCGGGATGGTGCAGATCGAACAGCATTCGATGATCTTCGCCATGTGCATGGCCGGCCCTAGGGGGTAACCCAGCGCCGCCGGCACCGCCGCGAACACGGCCGTATCGCAGGCGCGGCCCGCGATCACCACATCCGCCCCGGCGTCGAGTGCGCGCTGGAAGGCTTCGATGCCCATCTGCCCGACGATATGCGAGGCGCCGTCGATCTCTTCCGCCGACAGCGGCGCGATGGCGCCGAGCGCCCGCACGCGCTTAGCCTTCACCGCCGCCTTGAGCAGGTCGCGCGGCATGTCGGCGCGGATGGAGGCCAGCCGGAAATGCAGGCCGTGCTCGCGCGCGATGTCGCGCACCATTGCCAGTGTCTGGTCGAGGTGGGGCGCTGCGCCCGCGGTGCCAGCCGTGCCCAGCAGCAGCGGCACGTTGATGGACCGCGCCCCGCGCAGGACCTTGGTGAGGTCGGCGCGGGTGATGGCCTCGCTGGTGGAAAGCTGGCCGCTGCCGAGGTAATACGGGCCCGGATCGACCGACCCCATGTCGCAGCCGATGTAGTGGGGCTTGCGCTCCAGCCCTTCCGCCAGCGCCACCTCCGGGATGCCGTAGCCAAGCTGACCGGAAGCGGCCAGTGCGCGCAGCGGCTTGCGGCCGGCGGGCGAGACGAGTTCGGCGCGCAGTTTATCGATCGCGTTCATAGTTCCACCGCCAGCAGTGGCCCGTGCTGTTGCGCGCCGTAGACATCGCGGTCGCCGGGCGTGCCGGCCACGATCTTGCGATCCATCACGATCTTGATGGCCTGCGCGGGCGGATAGGCGATCACCTCGACCTGGCTGGGTTCCAGCCCGTAGAGCACGGCGATGGCCGCCGGCGTCAGCGCCTTCGCCTTCAGGGCCGCCTGGTAGCCGGCTTCCTCGTTGAACATGAGGTCCAGCGTGAGTGTGGTCGGCCCCGCGTTCTTGCTGCGGATGACCTTGGCAATATCGAGCAGTTTCATCCTGTCTCCAGACAAACAGCCTACACGGCGTTGATGACACCGGCCTGTTGCAGCCGCTCGATATCCGCGGCGGAATAGTGCAGGCCGGCCAGCACCTCGCGCGTGTGCTCGCCGACCTTCGGCAGGTCGAGCCGCGTGCGGAAACGGCGGCCGTCCATCTCGATCGGCAGAATCGGCACCTGCGTCTTCACGCCGTTCATGAGCGTGATGTCGGTCAGCCCGCCGGACGCCACCAGGTGCGGATCGGTGTACAGGTCTTCGGGCTTGGTGATCGGCGCGTACGGCAGGCCCAGCGCCTCGCATTGGTCGAGCACTTCCTGCTTGGTCATGCGCCCGAAGATCTCCGTCACGATCGGGATCACGCGCGGACGCTGCTCGACGCGCTGCGGGTTGGTCTTGAGGGCGGGATCGGCCAGCAACTCCTGCAGCCCGAAGGCGTCGCAGAAGATCTTCCACTGCGTGTCGGTGACCACGCCGACGAACACCAGTTCGCCGTCGCTCGTCTTGAAGGTGTCGTACACCGCCCAGGCACGGACGCGCTCGGGCATCGGCACCGCCGGCTTGCCGGTCATGAACCCTTCGGTCATGTGCTGGCCGACCAGGAACGCGCAGTTCTCGAACAGGGCGCTCTTCACGTACTGCCCGCGACCGGTCGCCGTGCGCTCGACCAGCGCCGCGAGGATGGCGGTCGCCGCGAACACGCCGCCCATCACGTCATTCACCGACGCACCGGCGCGCAGCGGCCGACCCTTCGGGCCGGTCATGTAGGCGAGTCCGCCCATCATCTGCGCGGTTTCGTCGAGGCCCGCGCGGTGCTCATACGGCCCGTTGAGGAAGCCCTTCAGCGAGCAGTAGATCAGTGCCGGCTTCAGCTTTTTCAGGTCGTCGTAGCCGAACCCCAGCTTGTCCATCGCGCCGGGCCGGAAGTTCTCCGTCACGACGTCCGCGGTCGCGATCAGCTTGAGGATGGCCTCGCGCCCCTCCGGCGACTTGAGGTCCACCGCGAAGCTTTTCTTGTTCCGGTTGTAGGTCGGGAAGAAGCCCGCGCCGGAGGCGGTGAGCTTGCGCGTGTGGTCGCCGTCGAGCGGCTCGATCTTGATGACATCCGCGCCCATGTCCGCCAGCACGAGACCGCAGGTCGGCCCCATGACGACATGCACGAACTCGACGACGCGGATGCCTTGCAGGGGGAGGCGGGTGTTCATGGAGTCGGTTGCCTGGGTCAGTTGTTGTCAACGGGAGGGGTGTAACAGACAAGGGATGAGGGATGAGGGATGAGGGATGAGGGCAATGCTTGGCAAGATGACCGTAAGGAGCAAACCGTGTCCCGCGCGGGATAGCACCTAGTGTAGTGCTTCGTTCTGTTTGGAACTTAAGCGAGAGTTTGCACGAATGACC
>CAZXNF010000323.1:0-4770 GCA_964641785.1 uncultured Streptomycetaceae bacterium
CATAGACCGCGACCACAGCTTTTAGTAGCGCGTAATCGAGCGGATCGGTCGGCTCTTCGAACCAGCGCAGCTTGAAAGGCGCCAGCGCTTTCGCGTACGCCAGCGCGCGGGTGCGGTCGAAGCCCGCGTTCGCGTCCACCGCCAGCCGGTCGCTCGCGCCCACCGCCTTGATCCCCGCCTCCACCCGCTGCACGTCCTCGGGAATCGTCGCGCCGCCGACCTTGATCTTCATGGTCGTATAGCCCTCGTCGAGCCGCTTGCGGATTTCGTCCTGGAGTTCCGGCAACCCCTTGCCGGGTGAGTACCAGCCACCGCCGACGTAACAGGGCACGCGGTCGAGCACCTTGCCGCCGTTGTAACGAGCGGCGAGGCTCGCGTGGAGCGGCTTGCCCTCGATCTTCGCCACCGCGTCCCAGCAGGCGACCTCGATGGTGCCGATCGCCACCGAGCGCTCGGTGTGCCCGCCGGGCTTCTCCCGCTGCAGCATGCAGGCGAGGATCTTCGCCGGATCGAGATTGGTGCCGGCGGCGTCCAGCAGCGATTCCGGCGGCGCTTTCAGGATGCGCGGAATGAAGCGGTCGCGCATCTGCGCGCCGCAGGCATAGCGCCCGGTGGAATTGAAGGCATAGCCGGTAACCGGCTGGCCGTAGCGGATCACGTCCGTGACGACAGCGACGACCGAGGTCGTCATTTCCGAAAAATCGAAGACGGCGTTACGGAGGGAAGACTTGAGCGGGACCGCGACTTCGCGGACGGCGGTGATGCGCATGGGTACCTAAAAAATCGAGAGGCGAAAGAGGATAGACGATAGACGAGGGACGAGGACGCTGTAATTCCTCTCTCGTCTATCCTCTTTCGCCTCTCGCATTTCCCGCCCGGAGGCTATTCGACCTTAACCCCCGCCTCCCTCACCACCTTCGTCCACTTCGCCACCTCGGCGCGGATCTGCGCGGCGAATTCCTTCGGACTGCTCGCCACGATCTCGAAGCCCAGCGCGCTGATGCGGTCGCGGGTCTCCGGCTGCGAGAGAATTTTCACCACGTCGGCGTGCAGGCGCTGCACGATCGCCGCCGGCGTTCCGGCCGGCACCAGCAGGCCCTGGAGCGTATCGGCTTCCTGGCCCGGCAGTCCCGATTCCGCCATCGTCGGCACGTCGGGGAATACGGGCGTGCGCTTGGCGCTGGTCACGGCCAGCGCGCGCAGGCGCCCGCCCTGAATGTGCGGAGTCGCCGGCGGCATGGCGATGCAGCCGAGCGGCACCTGATTCGCGATCACGGCGCCCACCGCGGGGCCGGCGCCGTTGTAGGGGATGGTCGCCACGTCGGTCTTCGTCGTCAGCCGGAACAGCACCGCGGACAGGTCCGGCGTGGTGCCGATGCCGGGCGTGGCGAAGCTGAACTTCTTGGGCGCGCCCTGCACGAGCTTGATCAACTCCTGCATGGACTTCGCGGGCACCGTCGGATGCGCGACGAAGATGTTGGGCGACGCCGCCAGGTTGGAGATGGGAATGAAGCTCTTTTCAGGGTCGTAGGGAATGCTCGCGTAGAGCCCGGGGTTCACCACGAAGCTGGAGCTCACCACCAGCAGCGTATAGCCGTCGGGCGTGGCGTTCGCCACCATGCCGATGCCGATGTTGCCGCCCGCGCCGGGCCGGTTGTCGATCACCACGTTCTGGCCGAGCGTCTCGGTCATTTTCTGCGCCATCATGCGCGCGATCACGTCGGTCGGACCCGCCGGCGCGAAGGGCACGATCATGCGCACCGGCCGCGACGGATACTGTTGGGCCGCCGCATTGCCGGCCACCATTACCAACGCGACTGCCGCCACCCCTGTTTTGTTCATCATCTTTTCCTCTCAGTCCTTAGTCCTTAGTCCTCAGTCCCGCCCTTTGCCTCACTCAACCTTGACATTCGCATCCTTGATCACCTTCGCCCAGCGCACCGTCTCCAGTTTGATGTATTCGGCGAACTGTTCCGGCGTGGCGGTCATCGGCTCGAACCCCACGGACTGCAGGCGTTCCTTGAGATCGGGCGCCGCCAGCGCCTTCACCAGTTCGCTGTTCAACCGCATGATGATGTCGCGCGGCGTGGCGGCCGGCGCGAGGATGCCGTACCAGGTCTGCACTTCAAAGCCCGCGACGCCCGCTTCCGCGCCGGTCGGCAGGTTCGGCAGTTGCGGCAGGCGTTGCGGCGACAGCACTGCCAGCGCGCGCACCTTGCCGCCGTTGATCTGCGGCAGGGCGGCCGGCACGCCGATCACGACCGAGTCCACATGCCCGCCCATCATGCCGACCATCGCCTCGTTCGAGCCTTTGAAAGGCACGTGCACCATGTTGACCTTCGCCAGCCCCTTCAGCATTTCGCTGCCGAGGTGGTTGGACGTGCCGATGCCGCCGGAGCCGAAGTTGAGCTTGCCCGGGTTCGCCCGGGCGAGCGCGACGAACTCTTTCAGCGTCTTCGCGGGCACCGACGGGTGCACCAGCAGCACGTTCGGAATAACTGCCACCAGTGAAATTGGCGCAAGGTCCTTCACCGGGTCGTAGTTCATCTTGGCGTAGAGCGACGGGCTGATCGCGAGCGAGGGCGCGCACAGCACGATCGTATAACCGTCGGGCGGCGCTTTGGAAGCCAGCTCCGCGCCGAGGTTGCCGCCGGCGCCCGGCCGGTTGTCCGCGATCACCGGCTGGCCCATCTGCGCGGCGAGCTTCTGGCCGATCGCCCGGCCCAGCAAGTCGGTCGGGCCGCCCGGCGGAAACGGCAGGATGAAGCGGATGGGCTTCGAGGGGTAGCCGGCGGGCTGGGCCAGGGCCGGCGGAGTCAGCACGCAGGCCAGCAGCACAGCACTGCCGCGCCATCCGAACGTCTTCGACCTCATGTTGCCCCCTCGCTGCCGGCGCTGGTTCGCGCCTGTCTTCGCGTACGCATACTGCGCCGCGTCCGGATTCTACGTGGGGACGCTGCTGCCGTGTCAGCCGTCGGCTACAATCGCCGGAATACTCGAGCGGCATGCACCGGCATGGTGCCAGCCGCCACTGACAGCCACCATCCGGAGGAGCACATCATGCAGCCCATCGTCCGCGGTCTCATGCTGGTCGGCACGCCCGTTCTCATCGTCCTGTCCGCTCCCGTGCACGCGCAGGCCTATCCTTCCAAGCCGGTCCGCTTCGTCGTGCCCTTCGTGGCCGGCGGCCCGACCGATATCCAGGGCCGGCTGCTCGGCGAGAAATTCGCGCAGCGCATGGGCCAGCAGTTCATCATCGACAACCGCGGCGGCGCCAACGGCAACATCGGCATGGAAATGGTCGCCAAGGCCCCGCCCGACGGCTACACCATCGTCATCGCGACAGTCGGCACCTGGGCCGTCAATCCCAGCCTCTACAAGATGCCCTTCGACGTGCAGAAGGACTTCGCGCCCATCGCACAGGTGTCCGCCTCGCCCGGCGTGCTGGTGGTGCATCCCTCGGTGCCGGTCAAGAACGTGAAGGAACTGATCGCGCTGGCGAAATCGAAACCGGGCAAGCTCGATTACGGATCGTCCGGTATCGGCGGCTTCGGCCACATCTCCGGCGCCCTGTTCTGCCTGATGACCGGCACGACCATGGTGCACATCCCCTACAAGAGCTCGGCGCCGTCCCTCACCGACCTCATCGCCGGCCAGATCCAGGTGCTGTTCAACAACGCGATCTCGACCGTGCCCTTCATCAAGAGCGGCCAGACCCGCGCGCTCGCCGTCACCAGCATCAAGCGGATGCCGGCCCTGCCCGAACTCCCGACCATCGACGAAGCCGGCGTCAAGGGTTACGACAACTCCTCATGGTCCGCCGTCGCCACGACCGCCGGCACGCCCAAGGACATCGTGGCGAAGCTAAACGCCGAGCTCAACGCCATCCTGAAACTGCCTGACATCCAGGAAAAGAGCGCGGTGGTCGGCGCCGTCATCATCGGTGGCACGCCGGAAGAGTTCGCGGCGTATCTGGATTCGGAAATCAAGAAGTTCGCGCGGGTGGTGAAAGAGGCGAAGATCAAGGCGGACTGACCGCGGGATTCAACGTTCACCCCATCATGACAGCAGGAGGAGACCCATGAAATCGAAGCATGCCGGAAAAGCCGTTGTTACATCGTTGTTGACGCTGGTCGCGTATCCTGTGCTGGCGCAGCAGTATCCCGCCAAGCCTGTGCGCGTGATTGTGCCTTTCGCTCCTGGCGGCGGCAGCGACATCACCGCCCGTCAGTTCTCGAACAAACTCTCCGAGTACCTCGGCCAGCAGTTTGTCGTGGATAACCGTGGCGGCGCAGGCGGGCTGATCGGCATGGAGATGACCGCACGCGCGCCGGCGGATGGCTACACCATCATGATGATGTCGGCCAGCTTCTCGGCGACATCGGCCGTGCAACGACCGGCTTTCGACCCGATCAACAGCATCATCGCGGTCGCCGAGTTCGGCTACACCCCATTCGTGCTGGCCGTGCATCCGTCGCTGCCGTCGAAAACAGTCAAGGAATTGATTTCACTTGCCCGCACGACGAAGGGCGGCCTGAGTTATGCCGGCACCGGCACCGGCGCCGCCACCCATCTCGCCACGGAATTGTTCTCGAGCATGGCGAAGATCAAAATGGTTGCCATCCAGTACAAGAGCACCGGCGCCGCGATGTCCGATCTGTTGGGAGGTCAGGTGCCGGTGATCATCGGCAGCCTGCTGCCGATCTCGCCGCACCTGCCCATCGGGAAGTTGAGGGCGCTGGGCGTAACAACCGAGAAGCGCTGGCACAC
>CAZXNF010000324.1:0-4090 GCA_964641785.1 uncultured Streptomycetaceae bacterium
GTACGGCACATGCACGATGTCGGTCTGCGTGGCCAGCTTGAAGGCTTCCAGCGCGAGATTCGCCGCGCCGCCATTGCCGGAGGAGGCGTAGGTGAGCGTGCCGGGATGCGCCCGCGCCAGCGTGATCAGCTCTTTCACCGACTTCACCGGCAGCGAAGGATGCACGACCAGAATGTTGGGCGCGTTGACCAGCACGCCCACCGGCGCGAAATCGCGCGCGGGATCGTACGACAGGTCTTTGTGCATGGCCGGAATCACCGCGTAGGAGATGCTCATCGTCAGCAGCGTGTAGCCGTCCGCAGCGGCCCGCGCCACGAGTTCGCTGCCCACGACCCCGCCGGCGCCCGCGCGGTTCTCGATCACGACCTGCTGGTTCCAGCGTTCGGCGAGACGCTGCCCGGTGATGCGGGAAATCGTGTCGACGCCGCCGCCCGCGCCGGCCGCAACGACGATGCGCACGGGCTTGGCGGGGAACGTCTGCGCGAAGGCGCTGCCGGCCGCGATCGCGCAGCCGGGGATCATCAGGAGCAAATGCCGTGGCTTCATCGTGAGCTCTCGAACTGGAGGGAATATTCTAAGGGCCGGCAAGGAAAACGGCGAGCGCCGCGAGGACGCGGAGACGGCTAATCCGGCTTCGCGCCGGAAGCCTTCACCAGCTTGCCATACTTCTCCACGTCCTTCGCCAGCACGGCCGTGAACTCCGCGGGCGTGTTGCCGACGGACTCCGCGCCGCCGTCGTCCATCGCCTTCTGCAATTCGGCCGACTTCAGCGCTTTGATGATTTCCCGGTTGAGGATGACGATCACCGGCGCCGGCGTGCCCGCCGTGGTGAACAAGCCGTGCCAGATATTGGTATCGAAACCCGGAAACGTCCCCGCCAGTGTCGGTACACCCGGTAGTTGCGGCGAGGGCTTGAGGGTGGTCACGGCGATCGCCCGCACGCGGCCATTGCGGACGTACGGCACGGCGGTGAACACGTTGGCGATGCCGATTTCGATTTCGCCGGAGAGCAGGGCCGTCATCATGGGACCCGCCCCCTTGTAAGGTACGTGCGTGTTGTTGATGCCCGCGGCATTGTTGAGCAGCACGCCCGTCAGGTGATTGGTCGAACCTGTCCCGGTGCTGCCGTAGTTGAGGCCGCCGGTCTTCTTCGCCAGCGCGATCAGTTCCTTCACGCTTGCCGCCGGCACCGAGGGATGCGCCACGATCACCAGCGGGAAATCGGCCACCAGCGACAGAGGCGCGAGATCCTTCAGCGAGTAGTTGAGCTTGGGATACAGCGCGGGCGCCACCGCGATGCCGCTGGTCGTGTAGAGCAGCATGTAGCCGTCCGGCGGCGCCTTGGCGACCATCTCGTTGCCGATGTTGCCGCCGCCGCCTGCGCGGTTGTCGACGATCACGTTCTGCCCCATCGATTCCGTCATGCTCTTGGCGAAAAAGCGTCCGAGCACGTCGTTGCCGCCGCCCGGAGCGAAGGGCACGATGATGCGCACGGTTTTCGAGGGAAACGTCTGGGCGGTTGCGGGCAGGGACAGCATGGCAGCGGCACACAAGGCGGCCGCGAGGGGCTTCACATCTGAGTACATGTCTTTCCTTCCGTTACGATGATCAATCGGCCTTTGCGCCCGACTGCTTGATGAGCTTCGCGTACTTGTCGAAATCCTCCGCGACGACGGCGGCGAACTCGGCCGGCGAGTTGCCGATGGAGATCGCGCCGCCATCGTCCAGCGCGCGCTGGATCTCCGGCGTGCGCAGCGCTTTGACGATCTCACGATTGAGAATCGCCACCACCGGCGCCGGGGTGCCCGCCGTCGTGAAATAGCCGTGCCACAGGTTGGTCTCAAAGCCGGGGTATGTCGCCGCGACGGTGGGCACGCCGGGCAGGCTCGCCAGCGGCTTCGGGCTGGTGACGGCGATCGCGCGGATGCGTCCGGCCCGCACGAACTGCACGGCAGAGAATACGGTCGTGACGCCCATCTCGATCTCGCCCGAGAGCAGCGCGGTCGTCATCGGACCCGCGCCCTTGTAGGGGATATGGATGTTGTTGATGCCCGCTACGTTGTTGAGCAGCACGCCCGTCAAATGGTTGGTCGAACCGGTACCGCTGGAACCGTAATTGAGGCCACCGCGCTTCCTGGACAGCGCGATCAGTTCCGGCAGCGTCTTCACCGGCACCGAGGGATGCACGGTGATCGTGAGCGGGAAACTCGCCACCAGCGAAATGGGCGCGAGGTCCTTCATGCCGTAGTTGGTTTTCGTCAGCGACGGATTGACCACGACGGAATTGGTCGAGTAGAGGAGCATGTAGCCGTCTGGCGTGGCGTGCGCAACGGCCTCCGCGCCGACGATGCCACCGCCGCCCGCGCGGTTGTCCACGATCACGTTCTGCCCGAGCGACTCGGTCATGCGCGCCGCATAGATTCGCCCGAGCACATCGTTCGCACCGCCGGGCGCTGCGGCCACGACCAGCCGGATCGGTTTGGTCGGGTAGGTCTGCGCGGCCACAGGCATCACGACAGCCGCGCCGGTCACCAAAATTCCAAAAGCTGAGCAACGTGCAACGCGATTCATTTGAACCATCACTCCGAAAAATTAAGCGACCGTCACCGGTCCGACCGCGCCGACCGCGATCACACTGCCCCATTTTGATGCGGCCACACTGAATTTACACCACCAGCGGTGCCGTGAGCGTTCCCGCATAGTCTGCAGGATGCATGCGCGGACCTTTTCCTGGCGCGCCCTCGGGAGGGCATAAGCAGATTCCATACCAGTGCACCACTCCAGAATAATTTCCGCTTACACTTGCGCTTCGTTTCACCACTCCTGGATTCCCCATGACCTTCTCGATCATCGCCCGCTGCCCCCGTACCGGACAGCTCGGCCTGGCGACCGCCAGCTACTCCGTCGCGATCGGCCTCTACAGCGACAACGCGATCCGCGCCAACACCGGTGTCACCCTGACGCATGGATTTCCCAATCCGCGTAACAACCACCTGGCCATCGCGCTGCTGGCGCAGGGCCACGCGCCGTCGCATGTGCTGTCCGAACTGCTCGCGAACGACGCCGACGGCGACTACCGGCAGATCGCGCTCGTCAACCGCGAGGACGTGGCAGTGGCGCACAGCGGCGCGAAGCTGCGACCGTGGGCGGGGCACCGCATCGGCAAGGGCTT
Source organism: uncultured Streptomycetaceae bacterium (assembly GCA_964641785.1). Taxonomy (GTDB): domain Bacteria; phylum Pseudomonadota; class Gammaproteobacteria; order Burkholderiales; family SG8-41; genus CAZXNF01. Next base: position 3,173 of record CAZXNF010000324.1, read on the forward strand.
TGTCGCCTTCGGCGACATGCTGTCCGGCCAGAAGTTGGTGGACGCGATGGCCACGGCTTACGAGGCGGCGGACGGCAAGGGACTCGACGAGCAACTGCTCGCCGCGCTGGAAGCCGGGCGCGACGCCGGCGGCATCGTCGGCAAGCAGGGCCGGCTGCCCGAACGCTCGGCGGCGATGACCGTCTGGGGCAGCCAGCGCTACAACGAATTCGATCTGCGCGTGGACCTGCACGACCGCGCCATTGACGACCTGAAGCGCATCTACACCGACTACAAGCCTTCGATCGCCTACTACGAAGCGCGCGCCAAGAGCCCGCGCAACGCGGTCCCGGCGATGGAGTTCGCCGACATGCTGAAAAAACAGAAGGAAACGACATGACCTATTCGATCATCGCGCGCTGCCCGCGCACCGGCCGCTTCGGCGTCGGCTCCACCACCTTCTCGATGGCCTGCGGCCGCCGCTACGAAAGCGCCCGCCCCAACATCGGCATCAGCAAATCGCAGGCCTTCTACCTGCGCTACGTCGATCCGCTCGCGCTCGACATGCTCGCGCAGGGCCACACGCCGCAGCACATCATGAAGGTGCTGGAAGCGGACGATCCCGATTTCGACTACCGGCAGTTTGGCATCATCGACCGCGAAAGCAACGTCATCGCACACACCGGCCCGGGCTGCGGCAAGTGGGCCGGCCACACGGTGGGGCCCTACTACGCCGCTTACGGCAACGGCCTCGCCGGCCCGCAAACGGTCGCCGGTATCGTCTCCGGCTTTCTCAAGCAGCCCGATGCGCCGCTTGAAGACCGCCTGCTGATGGCGCTGGAAGGCGGGCGGGATGCCGGCGGCCAGATGTCGAAAGGCATCCCCCGTCCGGAGCGTTCAGGGTGGATCCGCGTCATCGACCGCCTCGATCACCCGGAG
>CAZXNF010000324.1:4100-4760 GCA_964641785.1 uncultured Streptomycetaceae bacterium
GCTCGACAAGACCGTCGCCGAGCTGCGCCGCGTGCTGGAGGAATTCAAGCGCTGCCGCGGCTACTACGAGGACCGCTGCCGCCATCCGTCCGAGGCGATACCGGAAGAGGACTTCGCTTCTCGATCGGCGGCAAAGGCCGCCTGAACGCGTCGGGACGCACTGCACGGCCGTCGCCGCGCGACAATCTCATCACCAGGAAAAGGCAGCCCCATGAAGATGGCGTTTCTGGTGCACAACGAATTTCACGCGCCCAAGGTCCTGGCCCTGCTCAAGGACAAGGGCATCGACTACTTCACGCGCTGGGACCACGCGACCGGCAAGGGCCACGGCACCGACCCGCATCTCGGCACCGGCGGATTTCCGAGCACCAACACGGTGCTGATGATCGCCTTCGAGGAGGAGGCGCCGCTGGCCGCCCTGATCGCGGCGATCACGACGTGGAATGCCGAGATCAAGCGTGCGGACGACAAGATCCGGCTGTTCCAGTTGCCGCTCGACCGCATCGTCTAGCACCCGCCGCCAGGAAAACAGAGCATGAGTTCCCCCCTGCCCAAACCCACCGTACCGTTGCCGCTCACGGACAGTCTTGCGCGCTTCGTCCATACACTTGAGCTCAAGGCAGTCCCCGCCCCGGCATTGGCTGTTGCACGTAACTGCAT
>CAZXNF010000325.1:0-4756 GCA_964641785.1 uncultured Streptomycetaceae bacterium
CGTCGAACTCGCGCGTGCGCTCCGGGAACACGCAGCGTGCGATCCAGTTGCCGTAGGCGTCCTGCTGCCAGTTCAGAAAATGTTTCGCCGGCTCGATCTTCAGCGAGTAGGCGAGGATGGGCGTGCGGCAGTGCGGCGCAGGCCGCAGGCGGATTTCGTGCGGCGACAGCGCGACCGGACGGTCATAGCGGTAGCGCGTGGCGTGATGCAGCGAGACGCGGATGCTCATGCTGCGGCAGGACAGGAACGGAAAAGCGCCGGCACGCGGCTCAGGGATTCGATGTTGTTATCCATTCAGGCGCCGGCAGTTCGGCGAACACGCGGCGCAGGCCCTCACCCCAGCGGCTGTGGATCATCTGGAAGTAGGGATCGTTCTCCTCGATGCGCCGCTCGAGTGCGACCTTGAGTTCATTGGCGCGGTACGCGAGCAGGTCGATCGGCATGCCCACCGAAATGTTGCTGCGCATGGTTGAATCGAAGGACACGAGGATGCACTTGCCGGCGTCCTCCAGGCTGGTATTGCGTTTGACGACGCGGTCGATCACCGGCTTGCCGTACTTGCTCTCGCCGATCTGGAAGTAGGGGGTGTCGGCGGTGGCCTCGATGAAGTTACCCTCGCCGTAGATGTGGAACAGGCGCTGCGGTTCGCCACGGATCTGCCCCCCCACCAGCATGGAGGCGCCGGATTCGATGTTGCTCTGCGTGAGCCACGGGCCGTCGCGCTGGCGCACGTCGCGCAGGGCGTTGCCGACCAGTTCCGCGACCTCGAACAGCGAGGTCGCGTTGTAGATGGTGTGGTTGGCGTCGTCGTTGCCCTGGCGCGCGGCGTGCTCCAGGATGTTGATCGTGTTCTGCGTGATCGACAGGTTGCCGGAGGTGAGGATCACGATCACGCGGTCGCCGGGTTTCTCGACCACGTGCATCTTGCGGAAGGTCGAGATGTGGTCGACCCCCGCGTTGGTGCGGGAGTCGGAAGCGAACACCATGCCCGCATCGAGCATGACTGCAACACAGTAGGTCATCGGGCGGGTTCCGCGGGGTAAACGGGAGGGTAAGCAGTTGGATGAGCGGGGCAGGGGGCGGCGCTTATTCTAGCGGAGCGCACGGCGCGAGCCACGGTCAGGCGGCCTTTGCGCGCACGGCATTGGGATCGTAAACGGGCGCAAGGAAACTCCGGCTGAGGTCCGTCGTCAGGTCCTGCACCTGATCCACGAACTCGGTGAGGTACTCGTGCATGCCGCTCTCGATGATCCGCTCGACCCGGCCGTAGTGGAGCTGGGCATGCAGTTCGCCCGCCAGCCGCTCGGCCTCGGGGGCTGCGCCGTTGGAAAGCGACTTCACGATGTCGTAGATTTCGTTGAAACAGGCGTGCAGGGAGCGCGGCATGTCTTCGCGCAGGATCAGCAGTTCCGCCACGCGCATGGGCGTGATCGCGTCGCGGTAGACCTTGCGGTAGGCGTCGAAGGCGGAGAGCGAGCGCAGCAGTGCGCCCCACTGGTAGTAGTCGACCGCGCCGCCGACGTCGGCGATCGACGGCAGCAGCGTATGGTACTTCACGTCGAGGATGCGGGCGGTGTTGTCCGCGCGTTCCATGAAGGTGCCGAGCCGGATGAAGGAGTAGCCCTCGTCGCGCAGCATGGTGCCGTAGGTCACGCCGCGGAAACGGTGGGAGCGCGTCTTGACCCAGTCGAAGAACTCGCTGACGCCGCCGGCCTGCAGACGCGTGAAGTCGCGTTCGCGCATGTCGAGCCACAGGCTGTTCAGGTCCTCGTACATCTCGGAGGTGATCGCGCCGCGCACGGTGCGCGCGTTTTCGCGCGCGGACTGGATGCAGGCGTGGATGGAAGAGGGGTTGGTGGCGTCGAACACCATGAAGCGCATGACGTGCTCCGCCGACAGCGGGCCCGGGAAGCGCTCGTAGTAATCGGTCGCGAGCCCGGAAATGACCAGCGGCACGGCCCAGTGTTCGGCCCAGGGCTCGCCGGGCGCCATGACGCGGTACGGCAGCAGCGACATCCGGTAGGTCACGTCGAGGATACGCGCAGTGTTCTCCGCGCGCTCGATGTTGCGCGACATCCAGAACAGGTTATTGGCGACGCGGCTCAGCATCGGGGCGTAAGGCGCGAGGTGTGAGGCGTGAGGCGCCAGGATTGAGAGGAGCGAAAAACGCTGGCCGGAACCAGCGGGGCGGTCGGCGTTTTCTCGCCCGCTCTGCCTTCACGCCTCTCGCCTAACGCCTCTCGCCTCACGCTATTCCTCCAGTATCCAGGTGTCCTTGGTGCCGCCGCCCTGCGACGAGTTCACCACCAGGGAGCCTTCCTTGAGCGCCACGCGGGTCAGCCCGCCGGGTACCAGGGTGACCGTCTTCCCGGCCAGCACGTAGGGACGCAGATCGACATGGCGCGGCGCCACGCCGGATTCCACGAAGGTCGGGCAGGCGGACAGCGCGAGTGTAGGCTGGGCGATGTAGTTGGACGGATTGGCCTTGACGCGGGTGCGGAAGGCCTCGATCTGCTCGCGCGTGGAGGTCGGCCCGACCAGCATGCCGTAGCCGCCGGACCCTTGGACTTCCTTCACCACGAGTTCCGGCAGGTGCTCCAGCACGTACCGGCAGTCGTCGGGCTTGGCAAGCTGCCAGGTGGGCACGTTGGAGAGGATGGGTTCTTCGCCGAGGTAGAAGCGAATCATCTCTGGCACGTAGACGTAGGTGGCCTTGTCGTCGGCGACGCCGGTGCCGATCGCGTTGGCGAGCGTGACGTTGCCTGCCTTGTAGGCGGCGAACAGGCCCGCGACGCCGAGCATGGAGTCGGGGCGGAAGGCCTGCGGGTCGAGGAAGTCGTCGTCGACGCGGCGGTAGATGACGTGCACGCGCTCGGGACCGCGCGTGGTGCGCATGAAGACCTTGTCGTCGAGGCAGAAGAGGTCCAGGCCTTCCACCAGTTCGATGCCCATCTGCTGGGCGAGGAAAGCGTGCTCGAAATACGCCGAGTTGTAGCTGCCGGGCGTCAGGATGACGACCGTCGGGTCGTGGATGCCGGCGGGCGCTACCGCGCGCAGGTTGTCGAGGAGCACGTCGGCGTAATGGTCCACCGGGGCCACGGCGATGCGGCTGAATAGTTCGGGGAACAGCCGCATCATCATCTTGCGGTTTTCGAGCATGTACGACACGCCCGACGGCGTGCGCAGGTTGTCCTCGAGTACGTAGAAGTCGTCCTGACCGGCCTTGATGATGTCGATGCCGGCAACGTGCAGGTAGGTGTCGCCCGGCACGTCGAAGCCGATCATCTCGCTGCGATAGAGCGAATTGCCGAGGACGTGCGCTTCGGGGATCACACCGGCTTTCAGGATCTCGCGCCGGTGGTAGATGTCTTTCAGGAACAGGTTGAGCGCTTTGACGCGCTGAATGGCGCCGGCCGACAGCTTCTTCCAGGCATCGGCCCGGATGATGCGGGGAATGATGTCGAAGGGGATGGATCGCTCGACACCCGACTCGTCACCGTAGACCGCGAAGGTGATGCCGAGCCGCGCGTACAGCAGGTCGGCTTCCTTCTGCTTCTGCATCATGTGCGCGTGGGGCTGGGCCGCGAGCCACTCGGCATAAGCGGCGTAATGCGGCCGTGGCGCGCCGTTCGCGTCGTGCATCTCGTTGTAATAGGCGGCCATGCGGGGGGTGCTGGGTCGTGGTTGTGCGGGATTGGCCGTGCCGTCCATAATCCGAGGGTCAGGCAACGGCCATGCCATCTTTCCGCATCCGTCGGTCGCTCGCCCAATGCCTGTAGTGTAACCCGATGCCCGGTCATTCCCTTTCCGCCACCCCTCCTGCGTCAGCACTGCGCCGGCGCCTGCCCGGCGCCAGAGGCAGGGCATGACGGCGACAGCGCTCAAGTGCCCCAAATGCGGGGCCGAACGGCCGTCCGGCCTGGGCGGTCCGGTACCCGTTTGCGGCGCCTGCGGACTGGTGTTTGCCAAATGGACGCAGCGGACGCTGGGCGCGGAACGTCTGCCCGCCGTAACGGACGACGGGGACGCCGGCGACCGGCGGGGCGGGCTGGCCGGCGTCATCGATTACCTGACCTACGTCGAGCCGCGCACGGATCCCATCGTATTCTGGGGCCGAGTGGCGCTGTGGTGCGCGTTTGCCCTGTGGGGGCTGTATTTCATCAAGCTCGATTTTCGCAGTGCCGAGATCATGAACTCGTTCCTGCATCGCATCAATCTGGTCTTCCACGAGGCCGGTCACGTCCTGTTCATGCCCTTCGGCCATTTCATGATGGTGCTGGGCGGGACCCTGGGGCAGTTGCTCATGCCGGCCATCGTGACGGTGGTGCTGGTCTGGAAGAACCGCGACAACTTCGGTGGTGCGCTGGGGGTGTGGTGGCTGGGACAGAGCCTGATGGACTGTGCGCCGTATATCAACGATGCCCGCGCGCTGCAACTGCCGCTGGTGGGCGGCGGTACCGGTGCGGATCGCCCGGGCGTGCATGACTGGGAAAACATCCTGCTCGACCTCAATCTCATCCACCGCGACCACCAGGTTGCTGCGCTGGCGGACGGACTGGGCAGCCTCATCCTGCTGACCGGCCTGGCGTGGGCCGCGTGGATCCTGTGGCTGCAGTACCGCCAACTCAAGGCAGACTGATATGGCTGCCAAATCCGCTCCCCGTCTGAAACTGGTTGCCGGGCCGGTGAAGACTTTTGTCGGCACCGCCGACGGCGTCGCAGCACGCCGCGAGCGTCTCGACCGTGACCGTGTCGG
>CAZXNF010000326.1:0-4749 GCA_964641785.1 uncultured Streptomycetaceae bacterium
GACCCTTTCCGAATACGAGGCCTCGCGCGTGTTCGCCGCGCTGGACGTGCCGGTGGCCAAGACGCAGGTCGTGCAGGGCGCCAACGACCAGGTCCAGCTGCCCTTCCCGGTCGTTGCCAAAATTCTTTCGCCTGATATCGCGCACAAGACCAACGTCGGCGGCGTCGTGCTCAACATTGCCGATCGTCCGGCACTGTCCACCGCGGTGGAACAGATCTTCGCGCGCGTAAAGAAAGCGCATCCGGAGGCCAAGCTCGACGGCATTCTCGTGCAGTCGATGGAGAAAGGTCTCGCCGAGGTGATCGTCGGCTTCAAGCGTGACGCGCAGGTCGGCCCGGTAGTGGTGCTGGGCGTCGGCGGCGTGCTGGCCGAGATCTATCACGACTACGCGCTGCGTTTGGCGCCCGTGAGCGTGGACACCGCGCGCGCCATGATCGAGGAAGTCAAAGGGCTCGCGACCATCCGCGGCTACCGCGGCATGGTGCGCGGCGACACGGAAGCGCTGGCCCGCACAGTCGCCGCCGTTTCGCAGCTCGCGGCGGTCGAACCGACCGTCGCCGAGGCCGAAATCAACCCGCTGCTGGTGCGCCCCGAAGGCCAGGGCGTGGTGGCGGTGGATGGCTTGATCGTGCTGGCCAATGAGGGTTGATGCAGCCCTCGTATAATCAATCTCGATGCTGAATCGCGGTCGAGTCGACGCGCCGCGGGCGCGCCTCTCACTGCATACGTTTTCGAAACTCGCACACCAGATCCCGGAGGATTTCCATGCTGCTCAAGCAGATCGCCGAATACGCCCACCGCGAACAGACATCCACACTGCCCGCCGAGGTATGGCACCACGCGAAGCGCGCGGTCATCGACTGGTACGCCTGCCTGCTGCCGGGAAGTATCGTGGAGCCCGCCACCATCCTCGAGAAAGCACTCGCCGATGAACTGGACCGCGGCAAGGCACGCCTCGCCACTGGCCGTCCGGCGGCGACGCGCGCGGCGGCGCTGATCAACGGCGCGGCCTCGCACTCGGTCGAATTCGACGACATCTACCGCGATGCGGGCTACCACCCGGGCAGCCCGGTGATCTCCGCCGCGCTCGCCGTGGCCCAGGCGACCGGCGCCAGCGGTGAGCTGTTCCTGCGCGGCGTGATCGTCGGCTACGAAACCTCCACGCGCCTCGGCGAGTCCGTGATGCCCGCGCACTACAAGTTCTGGCACACCACCGGCACCATCGGTGCGCTCGGTGCCGCCGCAGCGGCAGCGACGATCCTGCGCGCGACGCCGGAACAGTTCGCGCATGCGGTGGCGACGGCCACGACCTTCGCGTCCGGTCTTAAGCAGGCCTTCCTGTCGCAGGCGATGTCGAAGCCCCTGCACGGCGGCCATGCGGCGGATGTCGGCGTGATGGCGGCGCTGTCTGCCGTCCGCGGCCTCACCGGCGCGCTCGACATCCTCGAAGGCCCGTCGGGCTTCGGCAACGCCATGAGCGGCAAGGTGGACTGGACGAAAGCGACTAAGGACCTCGGCGTCGATTACCACATCACGCGCGTCACCTTCAAAAACCACGGCTGCTGCGGCCACAACTTTCCGTCCATCGACGGCGCGCTGCACCTGCAGAAGCTGCACGGCTTCAAGGCCGCGGATGTGAAGAAGGTGAAGATCGAGAGCTACAAGGCCGGCATGGACATCGTCGGCAACTTCGATCCGGAAGGCGAGTATCAGGCGAAGTTCAGCCTGCCCTACACGGTGGCCCACGCGCTGGTGCATGGCAGCGTGCGACTGAACGCCTTCTCGCCCGAGCGCATGCAGGACCCGGCGGTGCGCGGCATGATGCCCAAGTTCGAGATCATCTCGGACCCCGAGCTCTCCGCCGGCTACCCCAACCAGCGCGCCGCCCGCGTGCACATCGAGACCAACGACGGCCGCACGTTCTCGCACTTCCAGCCGCACCGTAAGGGCGATCCCGAGCAATTGCTGACGGACGCGGAAGTGAACGACAAGTTCATCGAACTCGCGATGCCCGTGATCGGCGAAGCCGCTGCGAAAGCCCTGCTCGCGCAGCTCTGGTCCACCGACAAGCTGAAGAGCGTGGTGTACGAAACCGGCACGCCGCGCGCGCGCGCCGCGGGCTGATCCGCCGTGCGGAACGCAGCGCTGCTGGCGGCCGCCGTGCTGGGTTGCGGCACGGCTGTCGCACAGACGTATCCCTCCAAGCCGATCCGCGTCGTGATCGGCGCGGGGGCGGGCGGCGGCACCGACATTCTCGGCCGCACGCTCGGGCCCAAGGTCACCGAACTGCTGGGCCAGCAGATCATCATCGACAACCGGCCCGGCGCCGCGACCAACATCGGCGCCGAACTGGTGGCACGCGCCGCGCCGGACGGCTACACACTGCTGATGGCGAGCAGCCCGCACGTCATCAACCCCAGCCTGTTCGCGAAGCTCCCCTTCGACCCGGTCACGGATTTCGCGCCGGTGTGCCGGCTCGCCGTCGTGCAGAACGGGCTGGTCGTGCATCCGTCGCTGCCGGTGAAGTCCGTGAAGGAATTGATCGCGCTCGCGAAATCACGTCCGGGCAAACTCAATTTCGGTTCGTCCGCCGGCACGTCGCAGTTTCTCGCCGTCGAACTGTTCAAGACCATGGCGGGCATCGACGTGGCGAACATCCCGTACAAGGGTGGCGGCCCGGCGCTGACCGACCTGCTCGCGGGCCAGGTCGAGATGCAGTTCAACACGCTGCTTGCCCTGTTGCCCTTCATCAAGGCGGGCAAGGTGCGCGCGCTAGCCGTCGCCGGGGCACAGCGTTCCGCCGTGATGCCGGAAATGCCGACCGTCAGCGAAGCGGGCCTGCGCGGTTTCGAAGCCAGCGGCTTCTACGGGCTGTTCGCGCCGGCAAACACGCCCAGGGACATCGTCACGCGCCTCAACACCGCCTACGTCGCAGTGCTGACCACGCCCGAAATGAAGAAGCGGCTGAACGACCAGGGCGTGGACGTGATCGCCGGCACGCCCGATGAACTCGCGGAGTACGTGCGCGAACAAATGCCGAAATGGGCGAAAGTCGTGAAAGCCTCCGGAGCGAAAATCGAATGAACGGCGTCCGCCACCTGTCCGTGCTGGTCCTGCTGGCGCTCGCCGCGCCGGCATTCGCCGCCGACTATCCCAGCCGCCCGATCCGCTTCATCGTCCCCTTCCCGCCCGGCGGCGGCAACGACATCGTCGGCCGCATTGTCGCGCTCAAGCTCGGTGAAGCGCTCAACCAGTCGGTGGTGGTGGACAACCGCGGCGGTGCCGGCGGCACCATCGGCACCGACATGACGGCCAAGGCGCCGCCCGACGGCTACACGATCCTGATCAACAACATCAGCCTCGCCGTCAACGCGACGCTGATCCCCAAGCTGCCCTACGACACGATGAAGGACCTGGCGCCGGTCACGCTGGTCGGTCGCCAGCCCAACATCCTCGTCGTGCATCCCGGCGTCCCCGTGAAAACGATGCAGGACCTGCTCGACCTCGCGCGCGCGAAACCCGGCCACATCACCTACGGCTCCGGCGGCATCGGCACCGCTTCGCACCTCGCCACCGAGCTGCTGAAGCTGATGACGAAGACCGACATGGCGCACGTGCCGTACAAGGGCCTGGGCCCCGCGCTCACCGATCTCATCGGCGGACGGCTGACGCTGATCATCTCGACGATGGCGTCCGCGCTGCCGCAGTTGAAGGCTGGCAAGCTGCGGCCGGTGGCCGTCACCACCCTGCAACGTTCTCCGTTCTTCCCGGAAGTGCCGACGATGAACGAGGCCAGCGTGAAGGGCTACGAGTTCAGCACCTGGTACGGCTTGCTGGTGCCGGCCGGTACGCCGAAGGCCGTCATCGACCGCCTGAATACGGAGACCGCGAAGGTCCTCGCGCAGCCCTTCGTGAAGGAACAGTTCGCCGTGCAGGGCGTCGACACGACCCCCTCCTCGCCGCAGGAATTCGGCCAGTACCTGAAAACCGAAGTCGCGAAGTGGGGCAAGGTCGTCAAAGCTTCCGGCGCGACGCCGGAATGACCCGCATACGCCGGCCGCAATCTGCGTAATGCCCGCCAGGATCTCCACGCCGGTTGCGGTCCTCGCCCTGCTCGTCTGGCAGGGTGACGCGACGGCGCAAACGCCGGCAGCCCGCGACGAACAGGCGCAATGCCCGGTCTCGCTGCCCCACGCAGCGGGCACGTTCAAGCGCTGCCCGCCACCAACCGCCGCTGCCTACGATTTCGCGTTCTGTTCCGTCTACAACAGGATGGCCGCTGGGTCCGCGCAGGAAAGCGGGCAGGCCCTCCGGCAAAGAGGCATGGAGTACGGCAACGTATCGGTGGCGCTTTCGGATGTCGAGGCTTACCGCAGGAATGCCGACCTGACCCAACGCTATTTCGCCTCGCTGCAGGGCGCGGGTCAGCGGAAAGAAGCCGCCATCGCCAGCGTTCGCACGAAGTGCGGCGTCATCGAAGCCTGGCATGCGACCACGCTGGAGGAATTGTCCACCCGCGTGAAGTCCCGATCCGGGGCAGGCCGCTAATGCATGACGGTGGAGGTGCCTCGTGCCCACGCTGACCATCGTTTCCGGCACCGGCGGCAAAGGACCGGCCTGCTTCCTCGTCGACACGGGACACGCGCGGTTGATGCTCGACCTCGGCTACGGTCCACAGCCCGGCCTGCGCCCGGACGTGGATGGCATCGGCCACGTGGACGCGCTGCTGCTGTCGCACAGTCACCGCGA
>CAZXNF010000327.1:0-4749 GCA_964641785.1 uncultured Streptomycetaceae bacterium
AGCCGGTGTTCTCAATGAACACACCGCCGGAAGTCGCGTTGCTGGCGGACAGCGTCGCGGTCTGGGTGGCGAAGGGATTGGCCGCCGAGCCGATGCCAGTCACGGCCTGAATGTCGAGCGTGCTCGCCGCCACGTCCACGCCAGCCGCGGCGTTGCCGTTGACCGCGCCCGCGGACTTGAGCAGCACGTCGCCGGTCGTGGTCAGCGTGTTGCCGCCGGCGGTGATCGTGGTGCCGGAGATTGTCAGATCCCGCGCGCCCACGTTGACTGCCGACACCGACCCGATGAAAACAGGCCCTGCGGTACGCACCGCCAGCGCGTCTTCGCCAATGACGATGCGATTCGCGGTGATGCTCGTCAACTCGGCCTGGGTCAGGTCCCAGGCCGCGGCGCCGCCCACGCTGACCGCCGTGCCGACGGTGTTCGGCAGCAGGTAGGCGTTGCCGGCACCGGCGTCGAGAGTGCCGGCGAGGCTGAGCACGTCGCCGCGCAGGGTGATGTCGTTGCCGCCCGCGCTGGTCGTGATGCCGGCCGCGCCGACGGTGATGCCCCCGGCGCCCTGCTCGGTGGTGGTAAAGCTGCCGGTGGTGTTGCTGCCGCTGACCGACACACCCGCGGCGCGGTTGCCCAGGTAGGCGGCGTTGCCGGCCACCGTGTTGGTCAGTGAGACGACTCTGATGTCGTTGGCCGACGTGGCGAGGTTGATGCCGCCCGCCGCCGTGGCGGTCACGCCATCGGCGGTGAGCACCCCGGTCTGCGTCAGCGCGCCGGCGCCGCCCGCGCCCGCGGTGGCGATGAGCGTGCCGCCGACCGTGGAGGCGGCGAGGATCAGCCCGTTCGTGTCGGTGACCGTCGCGTTGCTTGCGCCCGAGTTCGAGAGCGTCACCGCACCGGTGAAATCGTTGCCGGCGGTGCCAAGCGTGATGGCGTTGCCGCCGGCGGTGAAGCTGGCGGTGCCGGTAACCGTCAGCGCGGCGGCCTGGGTAATCGCGCCGGCGCCCGACGTGGTCGCCGTCAGGTTGCCGCCGACCCCCGTCGCGCCCGTGAAACCGAGGGCGCCGTTCGTGGTCAGCCCCAGGTTGCCGCTGACCGTGGACGCGCCGATGCTGAGCGCGCTCACGTCGTTCAGCGTGACGTTGTTACCCGTGGTAATGGCAACGGTCGAGAAGTTGTTCGCGTTGTCGAGCGTGATGTCGTTGGCAGCGCCCGCAACCAGCGTCGTCGTGCCGGTGACCGCCAGCGTGCCCGCGCTCTGCGTGATCGTGGCACCCACGCCGCCGCCGGTGTTGACGTTCAGCGCGCCGCCCACCGTCGAAACGCCGGCGAAGTCCACATTGCCCGCCGCCGTGACGCCGAGGTTGCCCGACACCGTCGAGGCGCCCAGCGCGATGCCGTTGGTGTCGACCAGCGTGACGTTGAGCCCGCTGGTGATGATAACGGTCGAGAAGTCGTTGCCGGCACTGTTCAGCGTGATGTTGTTGGCCGCACCCGCCGCCAGCGTCGTCGTGCCGGTGACGATGAGATTGCCGGAATCGGTGATGGCACCGTTGGCCGTAACGTTGAGCGTGCCGCTGATCGTGGAAGCGCCGAGGTCGATCCCGTTGGTGTCCGCCAGCGTGACGTTGTTCGCGCTGGTCACGGCGACCGTGGCGAGATCGTTGCCGGCATTCGCCAGCGACACGTTGCCCGTGCCCGCCGCCAGCGTCAGCATGTTGCCCCCCGCGTTCACCGTGCCCGTCGCGGTGATGGCGCTGTTGGTGGTGGTCAGCGTGGTCGGCGCCCCCAGCGTGACGCTGTCGTTATAGGTCTGCGCGCCGGTGGTGATGACCGCGCCGCCGTTGATGGCCGTGCTGCCGCCGGCGTTGGTGGTCAGGCTGGCCAGCGCGCTGGTCGTGCCCACCGCACCAGTGAAGACCGTGGCGCCGCTGTCGTTCACCGTCAGGCTGCGCGCGGTGGCGTCCGAGTTCACCGTCGAACTGAAGGTGATACCCGCGGCGTTGAGCGTCGTGGCGGCACCCAGCGTGACGGCGCCGGCGTAGGTCTGGCTGCCGGTGGTGGTGACGGTGCCGCCGTTCAGCGCGGCCGGATCGTTCAGGATCACGCTCGCCGCGGTGATCGCGCCACCGACCGTGACCGTGCCGTCAGCGTTGGTGGTTAGCAAGTTCAGCGCGCTGCTGCCGCCGATCGCGCCGGTGAAGGTCGTGGCGTTACCGCCGCTCGAGTTGGCGGTCAGGCTCCACGGGCCAAGGCCGTTGCTGTTGATCGTCGAGCCGAAGAAGATCGAAGTGCCGGCGACCGTGGTGTCGCCGCAGAGCGTCACCGCGCCGGCGAAGGACATGGCGCCGGCGCCGGTGATGGTGCCGCACAGCCCCAAGGTCCCCTCGTTGATGCTGAAGCTGTTGGCGCTGACGGTCGACAGGCTCACGGTGCCAGGCGCGTCAGTAAACAGCGCATCGACGCCCGAGACATTGGTCAGGCTGGAGAGGCCGGCGGTAAAAATGGAGAGATCGAACCCGGCGCCGGTCAGGCCGGTAATAGTGATGTCTCCCGCGGCGGTGGAGGTCAGCGTAGTGTCCGCGCCGAGCGTGACGGTGTCGTTATAGGTCTGGGCGCCGGTGGTGGTGATCGCGCCGCCGTTGAGCACGGTGGTGCCGGCGGCGTCAGTCGTCAGGCTCGTCAGGGCCGTGGTGCCGCCCACCACCCCGCCGAAGGTCGTCGTGCCGCCCGTGTTGACGACCCCATTCGAAGCGCCGTCGAGCGTACTGTTGAAGGCGATCGTCCCACTGCCGGTGCTGGCGAAGGTGCGCGTGCCGCCGCCGGTGAGTATCACCGCGTCATTGAAGGTTTGCGCCCCGGTCGTAGTGACGTTGCCGCCGATATTGGTCGTGCCTCCGGCGTTGGTGGTCAGGCTCGTCAGGGCCGGGCCGCCGCCGCCGCCGACGTCGCCGGCGAAGGTCGTGGCGCCGGTGGTGTTGACCGTCAGGCTGTACGCGAAGAAGATGAACGAGTCCACCGTCGAGCCGAAGGTAATGTCCGCGCCTCCGATCGAGGTGAGCGTCGTGTCCGCATCAAGCCTGACAGTGTTGTTGTAGGTCTGCGCCCCGGAGGTGTTGATCAAGCCACCGCTGAGTAAAGTGTCGCCGGGTGAGTTGATCGTCAGGCTGATCAGGGGCATGGTGCCGCCCACCGCCCCGCGGAAGGTCGTCCTGCCATCGGTGTTGACGACCACGTTCGAAATGCCGTCGAGCGTCTGCCCGAAGGTAATGTTCCCAGAACCCGTGCTGGCAAAGGTGCGCGTGCCACCGCCGATGAGCGTGACCGCGTCGTTGAAGGGTTGCGCCCCAGTCGTAGTGACATCGCCGCCGACGCTGGTCGTCCCGCCGGCGTTGGTCGTCAGGCTGGTGAGTGCGGTGCTGCTGCCGATGTTATCGGCGAAGATGGTGAAGCCGGCGGTGTTCACGGTCAGCGCCTGCGCGCCGTTCACCGTGCTGGAGAAAATGATGTTGCCGGCGTTGAGCACAGTGTCAGCGCCGAGCGTCACTGCGTCGTCAAAAGTCAGCAAGCCGGTGGTAGTCACGGCCCCGCCGTTGAGTGCGGTGGTGCCGCCGGCGTCTGTGGTCAGGCTCGTCAGGGCCGTGCCGCCGCCCACGGCACCGCCGAAGGTCGTCGTCCCGGTGCTGTTGGCCGTCAGGCTGAACGCGCCGTTGACCGTGCCGCCGAAGGTGATGTCGCCCGCGCCGGCGTTCAGTGCAGCGTTGACCCCCAGCGTGACGTTGTCGTTGTAGGTCTGCGCGCCGGTGGTGGTGACCGCGCCGCCATTGAGGGCGGTGGTGCCGCCGGCATTGGTCGTCAGGCTCGTCAGGGCCGTTCCGCCGCCCACGATCCCGCCAAAGGCCGTCGTCCCGGTGCTGTTGGCCGTCAGCCCGAACGCGCCGTTCAGCGTGCCGACGAAAGCGATGTCGCCCGCGCCGGCGTCCAGCACGGCGTTCGCGCCGAGGGTGACGTTGTCGTTGTAGGTCTGCGCGCCGGTGGTCGTGACGCCGGTGGTATTGATAGCAGTCGTACCGCCAGCATTGGTCGTCAGACTCGTCAGGGCCGTGCCGCCGCCCACGATGCCGCCAAAGGTCGTCGTCCCGGTGCTGTTGGCCGTCAGCCCGAACGCGCCGTTCAGCGTGCCGGCGAAGGTGATGTCGCCCGCGCCGGAATTCAGCACGGCGTTCGCGCCGAGCGTCACGTTGTCGTTGTAGGTCTGCGCGCCGGTGGTCGTGATGCCGGTGGTATTGATGGCCGTCGTGCCGCCGGCGTTCGTGGTCAGGCTCGTCAGGGCCGTGCCGCCGCCCACGGCACCGCCGAAGGTCGTCGTCCCGGTGCTGTTGGCCGTCAGGCTGAACGCGCCGTTGACCGTGCCGCCGAAGGTGATGTCGCCCGCGCCGGCGTTCAGTGCAGCGTTGACCCCCAGCGTGACGTTGTCGTTGTAGGTCTGCGCGCCGGTGGTGGTGACCGCGCCGCCATTGAGGGCGGTGGTGCCGCCGGCATTGGTCGTCAGGCTCGTCAGGGCCGTTCCGCCGCCCACGATCCCGCCAAAGGCCGTCGTCCCGGTGCTGTTGGCCGTCAGCCCGAACGCGCCGTTCAGCGTGCCGACGAAAGCGATGTCGCCCGCGCCGGCGTCCAGCACGGCGTTCGCGCCGAGGGTGACGTTGTCGTTGTAGGTCTGCGCGCCGGTGGTCGTGACGCCGGTGGTATTGATAG
>CAZXNF010000328.1:0-1745 GCA_964641785.1 uncultured Streptomycetaceae bacterium
TCTACGGGTCCAACACCAAGATTTATTCCGAGCACCGTCTTGTATGGATACGGTGGTCTGGGCACTTTACACGTCGTTCCATCACCACCATGCAGAGACGGCATGAGAGAGAAACTCCGAAATTACGCTTGTGCTTTTGCCGCTATTGCACTATTCGCATACGCTGCCATAACGCAGGCTCAAGGCGTGGCGAGCGTATCGAACAAAAACAAGCTCCCCGATTATTTTTTTGGATCGTTCGAAGATACCGTGCCAAAACTCGTTGGCGGGTCCATTCCTGACACCAAGTTCACCGCGACCTGCGATCAAGCCTCTGGCTGTTTGATCACGATCGGCCAAGGCGAGGGCGAGCGATTTGGCAAACTCGCCACTGTCGGGAATCTACAGGCTGCGCGATACGCCTTGTCGTACGCCAGGCTACACAAGGATGTGCCGCCAAATTCGGCATACGCCTGGCCGGCTCAGAACTTGAGGCCGCTGCTCGCCTCAAACGCCGAAATCGAAACCTGCATCAATCTCGGGACTGACTCTTTGCCTGATGGCTACATTCTGATGTGCAAGCTAGACCAGGACCCCTGGGGCAAGACGACCATCCTGCCGATGGGAACGCTGGTGTCCGGGTGCGCTCAGCTTTTCTGCCGCTACGAGATCTATCCACCTTTCCGAAAGAACCCGTAAGACACTCCACCTGATCGAAACGACGATCTTTTCCAGTAACCTGCCAATGCCTCAGCGCAAAAAATCCTTCTGCCACTGCTTGTACTGCGCCCCGTTCGTGAACTTCTCCATCTCCTCGTTCGAGGCGATCTTGCCCTTCAGGTCCGCCGGCGACCCGCCTGCGTAGAGGTGAGTATAGATGTCGTGCAGCGCCTTGGCCGCCGCGGCGACGGGCGCATGGCCCTGCAGCAGGATGCGGGCGCCGGTCGCGGCCAGTTGGTCGCGCGTGATGCCGGCGGGCGCGGTGCCGACGATGATGGGTCCCTTCGTGGCGGCGCGGATGGCCTCGAGCTGCTCCAGCTTCTCGAGGCCAATGACGAAGATCGCGTCCACGCCCGCGGCCTCGTAGGCCTGGAAGCGGGCGATCGCGCCGTCCAGCCCTTCTACCTTCAGCGCCGAACTGCGGCCGGCGATCACGACCGAGGGATCGCGGCGCGCCGCGACGGCGGCCTTCATCTTGCCGACGCCCTCTTCCAGCGAGATCAGCGATTCCTTGGTCGCGCCGAAAGGCGTGGGCAGCAAGGTGTCCTCGATGGACATGCCCGACACGCCCGCGTGTTCCAGCTCTTCCACCGTGCGCATGACATTGAGCGCGTTGCCGTAGCCGTGGTCGGCATCGGTCATCAGCGACAGCGACGTGTAGCGCTGGATGCGCCGCACCTGGTCGGCGAACTCGGTGAGCGTGATGACGATCAGGTCCGGCGCGGCCAGCACGGTATTGGCGGACACCGAGCCAGCGAGCATGCCGAGCTCGTAGCCGACGGACTGGGCGACACGCGCCGAGAGGGCGTCGTAGACGCTCGCGGGCGTCAGGCATTTCGTTCCGGCGAGGATGGCGCGCAGGCGCTGGCGTTGCTCGGTGGGGGTCATCACGATCCTTGAATAGCGGCAGGGAAAGGAGGCGGCATTCTACCCGCCCCACTCCCCGGTCTCGCGCCTCTTCTCGCGCCTCACTCTCGTCTCATTCGCGTTTGAGCCCCGCGTCCTTGATCATCTTCGCGTTGCTGGCGAGTTCGCGCTTGAGGAAC
>CAZXNF010000328.1:1755-4745 GCA_964641785.1 uncultured Streptomycetaceae bacterium
CATCGCCTTCAGCAGCGTGGCGTTCAGTACGCTGACGATCTCGCGCGGCGTCTTCGCCGGCACCAGCAGGCCGTACCACTGCGTGAATTCGTAGCCCGGCACGCCGGCTTCTGAAAAAGTCGGCACGTTGGGGAACAGTTCCGAGCGTTTGGCGCTGGAAATCGCCAACCCGCGCAGGCGACCGCTGTTGACCGGTGAGAGCGCTGTGGTCGGGCCTGCGAAAGCCCACTCCACCTGTCCCGCGATCAGCTCGGTGACGAACAGCGAGGTGCCGCGGTACGGCACGTGCGTGCTGCGCGTGCCGGTCATCGACTGGAACAGTTCCGCCGCCAGGTGGGCGGTGCCGCCGACGCCCGACGAGGCGAAGTTCAGTTTGCCCGGCTGCGCCTTGGCGAGCGCGACCAGTTCCTTCACGTTCTTCGCCGGCACCGAGGGATGCAGCAGCAGGAGGTAGGGAATCTTGGCGAACAGGCTGACGGGCGCGAAATCGCGCAGCGGTTCGTACGGCATCTTCTCCGTCCAGACCGGGGCGATCGCGAGCGGGCCGGAACTGCCCCACAGCAGGGTGTAGCCGTCGGGGGCGGCGCGCGCCACCTGTTCGGTGCCGATCAGTCCGGAAGCGCCGTCGCGGTTCAGCACGACGATCTGCTGGTTGAGCAGCTCGCCCATGCGCTTGCCGGCGGCGCGCGCGAACACGTCGGTCGCGGCCCCCGGCGGGAACGGCACGATCAGCGTCATCGGCTTGGACGGGAACGACTGCGCGCCGGCAGTGGCGGTGGCGAGCGTTAGTGCGGCGAGTGCATACAGAACGAGACGAGTGGCGGGCATGGCGTCATTCCGGCTTGATGCCGGCCTCCTTGATCATCTTTTCGAACTTGGCGGTCTCGGCGCGGATAAACGCGGTGAGCTCCTCCGGCGTGGACGGCGTAGCGAGGCCGCCTTCCGCGGTCATGCGCTTTCTGACCTCCGGATCGTCGACCGCCTTGCGGTAGGTCGCGTTGAGCTGGGCGATGAGCTCGGGCGGCGTCTTCGCGGGCGCGAGGAGGGCGTACCACTGCGTGAACTCGTAGCCGGGCAGGCCGGCCTCGGCCATCGTCGGCACGTCCGGGTACAGCTCGGCCCGGACCGTGCCGGTGCTCGCGAGCGCGCGCAGGCGGTTGCTGCTGGTGAACGGCAGGGTGGTGGCGACGCCGGCGAACGCCAGATCGATCTGGCCGGCGACCATGTCGGTGGCGAACAGCGCGGTGCCCTTATACGGGATGTGCACGATGTCGATCTTCGCCATCGACTTGAACAGCTCGCCGGCGAAATGCGACGAGCCGCCGGTGCCCGCGGAGGCGAAGTTCAGTTTGCCGGGCCGTGCCTTGGCGAGCGCGATGAGTTCCTTCAGGTTCTTCGCCGGCACCGAAGGATGCACCACCAGGATATAGCCGATCTTGGCGCCGAGGCTGACGGGCGCCAGATCGCGCAGCGGATCGAACGGCAGCTTGCGCCCGAAAGCGGGCAGGATGGCGAGCGCGGAGGAACTGCCCCACAGTAGCGTATAGCCGTCAGGCGCAGCTCGCGCCACGGCGTCCGTGCCGATCACGCCCGCCGCGCCGGCCTGGTTGAGAATCACGAACTGTTGCCCGAGCAACTCGCCCATGCGCCGGCCCACCGTGCGGCCGAGGATATCGGTCGCCGCGCCCGGCGGGAACGGCACGATGAACGTCACGGACCGGCGCGGATAGGCCGGCGTATCGGCCGCCACGCAAACGCCCGTCAACGCAACAAACAACCACCACCCTTGCCAGAACCGGACCATCGCGACCTCGCTGAGATGAACTGCCGTGTTACGTGCCGTTGCGGGCGACTTTTTCCTCGAACTCACGCTCGAATACTTTCTTCTCGCCCTCATACGCCTGGATACTGGCGGTGATGACGTAGTCCTTTTTCGTACAAGTGACCAGGGTGCGGGTTTCGGTGCGGATCTTCCAGTCCTTGCGCTCGAAGATCCACTGCCACGTCACCTCCGCCGTGCAGGACAACGGATCGTCCTCGACGATGCGGTAGCGCTCGGTTGAGCGCGCCGCGGCGATCAGGTCGATATCGTCGTAGCGGCTGAGACCGGTGGTGTCCGATACTTCGACCACCGTCTCGCGCTTGCTGAGGTCGGTGTGGATGACGCGATTGCGCCCGCCCGGTTCCAGCGCCGTCTTCGCGAAGGCCGGCGCTGCTTCCGCAGCTTTGAAACGCGGCGGGTTTTTGTCTTCCTTGCGCGGCGGCCGCACCGGCAACTCGAGCCCGCTCTTGCCGGCCACGAGTGTCAGCGTCACGGGCTCGGGCGACGGCCAGAGCAGCGGCCAATAGGTCGTGGAGAGCGCGACGCGGATGCGATGGCCTTTGAGGAAGGAGTAGGCGCAGTCGATCAGCGGCACGCGCACCTTGTACTGCTTGCCGGGCACGAGCTTGGTCGGCTTGCCGGGGCCGTTGATCACGTGCGTGAGATTGAGCGTGCCGTAGGTCGCGCGCGTGGACGCGCCGTCCAGTCCGACGTCGCACAGGCGCACGCAGACGAAGGCCACAGGCTTGTCCACCGACAACGTGAGTTCGACTTCGGGCGTGCCGAGAATCTCGAGGGTTTTGGCGAGCGGAGCGGTCTCGAAGCACACCGACTTGCCGTCATCGGCGCGCTGGTCGCCGGGCATCTCCGGGCTGGGCCCATGCTGGAACCACGGCATGAGCTCGCCGACTTCGAGGCCCAGCGTCTGCGGCGACTTGTGGGTGAGCTTTGCAGGTTTGGCCGCCCGCGCACCGAGGGTGCCGCCGGCGTTGAGGAAAAACTTCTGCGCCTTGATACGCTTGGTGGGCCATTCCGGTTCCGCGACCCAGCGGCCGGGCGACTCCGGATACCAGCCCTTCGCCGGCACCGCCTGCGGCATCCACGCGATCAGCTTGGGATCGCGCATGATCCCGGTGTCCTTGCCCCGCATCCAGTGGTCGTACCAGCG
>CAZXNF010000329.1:0-4738 GCA_964641785.1 uncultured Streptomycetaceae bacterium
CCCATCAGCAGCAGCGCGGCGCCGACGCCGAAATAGAAGCGGAGCCGCGGCCGGCCCCGGCGGGCGCTGACGCGATCCTCGGCCATGGTCACGGCCAGGTCGCGATCGCCGGTGCGGTGCGCAGTCATGACCGCGTGCTGGTGCTGGTGCTGACCGGCGTGGTCGTGGGGGCCTTGCTGGGCGCGGGCATCGCGCTCTTGAAACTGCTGGCGGACCCGTACCGCGACCTGCCGGCGCTGACCTTCTGGCTGCTCGGCAGCCTCGCCGGCGCAGAACCGCGCAGCGTGGGCATCGCGGCCGTTGCCGCCGCCACCGGCCTCGCCGCCTTGTGGTCCGTGCGCGGGCGGCTCGATGTGCTGGCGCTGGGCGATGACGAAGCGCGCGCCCTCGGGGTCAATGTGCGGGCAATCCGCGCCGTCGCCATCACCGGGGCGACGCTGGCGACGGCCGCCACGGTCTCGCTCGCCGGCGTGATCGGCTGGGTGGGACTGCTGGTGCCGCATGCCGCGCGCGGCCTTGCCGGCCCGCATTTCGCGCGCCTGCTGCCCGTCGCTGCGCTGCTCGGGGCGGGGTTTCTGCTGGCGGTGGACACGGTGGCGCGCGCGGTCACCGACACGGAAGTGCCGCTGGGTGTGCTGACGGCGGTGCTGGGCGCGCCGCTGTTCCTGTGGCTGCTGGCGCGCGGGCGGGGCACGGCGTGAGTGCATTGCTGGAAACGCACGGACTCGTGTTCGGTTGGGATGCGCGCGCAGCGCTCGGGCGCGCGGAGGGTCTCGCACTGCACTGCGGGGAAGTCCTGTGCCTGCTCGGCCGCAACGGCAGCGGCAAGACGACGCTGCTGCGCACCCTGCTCGGGTTGCAGCCGCCGCTCGCGGGCACCGTCGTCCTGCAGGGCGACGCGCTCGCCAGCCTGACGAACGCCGCGCGCGCCCGTGCGCTCGCCTACGTGCCGCAGGCGCAAGTCGTGCCGTTCCCGTACACGCTGGAGGCGATGGTGACGATGGGCCGCACGGCACGGCTGGCGCCGTGGCAGGCGCCGGGCGTGGAGGACCGCGCGGTGGCGCGCGCCGCGCTCGAACGCGTCGGCCTGGTTGCGCTCGCGGGGGCCGCCTACACGGAGGTCTCGGCCGGCGAACGCCAACTGGCGCTGATCGCCCGCGCGCTCGCGCAGGCCGCGCCGGCGATGCTGCTGGACGAGCCGACCGCACATCTCGACTTTGGCAATCGCCATCGCGTGCTGCAGTTGCTGCGCGCGCTCGCCGCCGACGGCATCGGCGTGCTGTTCACCACGCACGATCCCGCGGACGCGCTGCGCCAGGCCGACCGCGTTGCGCTGCTGCAGAGCGGACAACTCGCCTGCGGCGTGCCGGCGGAGGTGCTGACGGTGGCACGGCTCAGCAACGCCTACGGCGTGCCGGTGCGCGTCGAGCGTCTGGCCGACGGCACGCCGGTGTGCGTGGTATGACGGAGGACGCCCGCGCGCGTATCATCGCCAACATGAATCTCTTTGGTTTTGCAGGGTTTTCCGGCAGCGGCAAGACGACGCTGATCGAGCGTCTGCTCCCGCGCCTGACGGGGCAGGGCCTGCGGGTGTCGCTCATCAAGCATGCGCATCACACCTTCGATGTCGATCAACCGGGCAAGGACTCGCACCGCCACCGGATGGCGGGCTGCACGGAGGTGCTGGTGAGCTCATCGCGGCGCTGGGCGCTGATGCACGAGTTGCGCGGGGCGCCGGAGCCGACACTGGACGAACTGGTGGCGCGGCTGGCGCCCTGCGATCTGATCCTGGTGGAGGGGTTCAAACGCGAGCCCATTCCGAAGCTGGAAGTGCATCGCGCCGCGGTTGGCGAACCGCTGCTGTTTCCGCACGATGCCAACATCGTCGCGGTGGCGAGCGACGGCAAGATCGATACGGCATTGCCTTGTTTCGCGCTCGACGACTTCGACGGCATCGCCGCGTTCGTGCTGGCGCAGGCCCGGCAGGCCGCCGGACGCGGCCTGCGTTCCGTGCGCTGAGTGCGACCTTGGCGGCGACCATCAAGGTCCTGTATTTTGCGCGGCTGCGCGAACAACTGGGACGGGGCGAGGAAAGCTTCGTTCTGCCAGCGGAGGTCTGCGACATTGGTGCTTTGCGCGCGCATCTTGCCGCACGCGGCGGCGTCTGGGCGGAAGCGCTCACGGCGCAGCGCCTGGTCCGTGCCGCGGTGAATCAGGATATGGCGGACGCGGCGGCGACCGTGAAGGACGGCGACGAAGTGGCGTTTTTCCCGCCAGTCACCGGAGGCTGACATGCCCGTGCGCATTCAGCCGGAGGACTTCGACGTGTCGCGAGAGATCGCGGCTCTGCGCGCGGCCAATCACGGCATCGGCGCGGTGGCGAGCTTCATCGGCTGCGTGCGCGACAGTAACGACGGCGCGCAGGTGGGACGCATGACGCTCGAACACTATCCGGGCATGACGGAGAAGGCGATCGAGGGCATCGTCGCGCAGGCGCAGGCGCGCTGGAAGATTCCGGCTGCGCTGGTCATCCATCGCATCGGCACGCTGAATCCGGGCGACCAGATCGTGCTGGTGGTGACGGCCGGGGCGCATCGCGGCGAAGCTTTTGCGGCCTGCGAATTCATCATGGATTACCTCAAGACGCAGGCGCCGTTCTGGAAGAAGGAGCAGACCCCGGAGGGCGAGCGCTGGGTAGACGCGCGCGCGACGGACGATGCGGCGGCCGAACGCTGGCGGCTGAAGGGCTGAAGCAGAGGACCGGTGGTATGACCGTCGCGTTGCTGTCTCCCGACCCGTCCACTGCTTATGCCGGCTGCTGAACTGCTGATTATCGCCACCGCGTTCTTTGTGGTGGCCGTGTTGTACACGACCGTCGGGCACGCCGGCGCGTCGGGGTACCTCGCGGTGATGGCCATCGCGGGGCTGGCACCCGACGTGATGCGGCCCACCGCGCTGGCGCTCAACATCGTCGTCGCGACGATCACGGTGGTTCGCTTCCGCCGGGCGCGTTTCGTGTCATGGCCCGCGTTATGGCCTTTCCTCCTGGGGTCGGTGCCGCTCGCCGCGATCGGCGGTGCGCTGCGGCTGCCGCCGGGGCTGTACTACAAGCTGGTGGGCGCGGTGCTGTTGCTGTCCGCCGTGTTGCTGGTCTGGCGCGTGTACTACCGCGGGTTCCGTCGCGAGGACACGCCGATCCGCATCCGGAAGGCGCTTGCCACGCCCATCGGCGCGGGCGTGGGCCTGCTCTCCGGCATTACCGGCACGGGCGGCGGTATTTTCCTGAGTCCGATCATCCTGCTGTCGGGGTGGGCGGGGCCCAAGGGTACGGCCGGGATCGCGGCCCCCTTCATCCTGGTCAATTCGATCGTGGCGCTGGTGGCCGGCTCGCTGGCGACGCAGACCTTTCCGCCCGAGTTGCCATGGCTCGCGGCAGCGGTGGTGTGCGGGGCGCTGCTCGGCACCTGGCTGGGCCTGAGCAAACTGTCGCAACGCGGCCTGGTGGTCACGCTTGCCGCCGTCATGCTGGTTGCCGCCGGAAAACTGTTCGGCATTTCCTGACGGTCTGGATTGACGTTGTCCGTGGTGGTGGCATTTAATGCGGCCATGGAGTCGTCCCGATGACCGCCGCCGGTTTCGCCGCCATTGCCATCGGCGCAGTGCTCGGCGCCTGGCTGCGCTATGTGCTGACGCACCTGTTCAACGCGACGCTGCCCAGTCTGCCGCTGGGCACGCTGCTCGCGAATCTGATCGGGGGCTTCCTGATCGGTGTGGCGGTGGAGTTCTTCTTCATCCGCCATCCAGCACTGCCCCCGGAATGGCGGCTGCTCGTGATCACCGGTTTTCTGGGCGCGCTGACGACTTTTTCGACGTTCTCGGCGGAATCGGTCGAGCTGATGCAGCGGGGGTCTTACGGCTGGGCGCTGGCGCACACCGGTGCGCACCTGTTCGGCTCCCTCACGCTGACGGCGCTGGGGATGTTCTGCGCGCGGGCGCTGAAGCTATAGGTTGCGGTTCAGAATCGTGCGGACTTCGAGGGCGACTTCGGAGGCCGTGAGGCCAATGGGCCCGACGCCGCGGGCGACCAGTGCGTCCGCGGCAGCACCGTGCAGGAAAACGGCGCCAGTCAGCGCATGACCGGGTGTTGCGCCCTGTGCCAGCAGCGCGGCCATCATTCCTGTCAGCACGTCACCCATGCCGGCCGCGGCCATACCCGGATTGCCGCTGGTGTTGATGGCCCAGCGCCCATCAGGTGCGGCACACACGCTACCGGCACCCTTGAGCACAACGTGGGCGTTCAGTAGCGTCGCGAGTTTGCCAGCGGCGGCAATGCGGTCGGCCTGTATCTCGCGCGTGGCCATGCCCAGCAGGCGTGCTGCTTCGGCAGGGTGTGGCGTGGCAAGCGTCGGGGCGCTCCGCTGTGCGACGGCGGCAAGGCGCGCTTTGTCGTAGGCGATGAGATTGAGGGCGTCTGCATCGAGCACCAGCGGCAGGTCGCGCGCAATGGCGGTGTCCAGCGCAATGGCGGCGTCCGGGCCCATGCCGAGGCCGGGACCCGCGGCGATGCAGGTGAGCTGGCCGAGCTGCGGCAGGTCGTAGGCGGGGCGCAGCATGAGCTCCGGCTGCGCGGGATCGGCGGCGGGATCGTCGTCGTCGAGCAGTCCCACGTACACGCGGCCGGCGAGCAGTGCGGCACCGCGCATGCCGCGCGCGCCGCCGCGGAGGGCGACGCTGCCGA
>CAZXNF010000330.1:0-4728 GCA_964641785.1 uncultured Streptomycetaceae bacterium
ATGCTGAACCGCGACGATGCGTGGAGCCGCGGCATGCTGCTGGCCGGCCGCAAAGCGGTGACGTTTGGACTGGACGCGCCCTTCGCGGCGAACGCGTGGGGCATTGCCGCACGCGACGGTGCGACCACGCTGATGCGCGGCGATACGCCGGTGCTGGCGACCGGCGAACTGCAGGTGGTGGGGAGCCACAACCACGCCAATGCCCTGGCCGCGGGCGCGCTCGTGGCGAGCATCGGCATCAATGACGTGGCGATCGTGCGCGGCCTGAAGGCTTTCCGTGGGCTCGCGCACCGGGTCGAACGCATCGCGGAGGTGAACGGCGTCGCGTTCTTCGATGACTCCAAAGGCACCAACGTCGGCTCCACGGTCGCTGCGCTGGCGGGCATGCCGATGCCGGTGGTGCTGATCGCCGGCGGCGACGGCAAGGGCCAGGACTTCGCGCCGCTCGCCGGCGTGATGGGGGGCGTGCGCGGCGTGGTGCTGATCGGCCGCGACCGGGAGCGGATCGCCGCGACGATCGCCACGACAGGGGTCTCGGTCGAGCGCGCGGATAGCCTGGAAGCGGCGGTGACACAGGCCTACGCGCGCGCGCGCACGGCGCAGGCGGCGGTGCTGCTGTCGCCGGCCTGCGCGAGCCTCGACATGTTCCGTAATTACCTGCACCGCGCCGAAGTATTCGCGCAGGCGGTGTCGCGCCTGGCGGGAGGACCGCGATGACCGCGATGTCCGCCGGCGCCGCACTGCGCGCACGCACACCGGTCGCCGAGTTCGATGCGGTGCTCGGCTGGACGGTGGTGCTGCTGCTGACCGTCGGCATGGTGATGGTCTATTCGTCCTCGATCGCGATCGCGGAAGGCAGCCGCATGACCGGCGGCAACCCGCTGTACTACCTGACGCGGCATGCCGCCTTCATCGGCATCGGTGCGATCGCGGGTCTGGTCGCTTTCCAGGTGCCGCTGCGCGTGCTGCAGCCACTGGCGCTGCCGGCCTTCGTCGTCTGCATGGCCCTGCTGGTGCTGGTGCTGATCCCCGGCATCGGGCGCGAGGTGAATGGCGCGCGGCGCTGGATCTCGCTGGGCGTGGTGAATTTGCAGCCGTCGGAACTCATGAAGCTCGCCGCGACGCTGTACGCCGCGGACTACACGGTGCGCAAGGCCGCGGTGATGGACAGCCTGAAAAAAGGCTTCGCGCCGATGCTGGCCGTGATGCTGGTGACCGGCGCGCTGCTCTTGCGCGAGCCCGACTTCGGCGCTTTCGCCGTCATCACCGTGGTCGCCATGGGCATCCTGTTCCTCGGCGGCATGCACTGGAAACTGTTCGCCGGACTGGTGGCGCTGCTGGTGGCCGGCTTCGTGGTGCTGGTGCTGACCTCGCCGTACCGTTTGCAGCGGGTGATCGGTTTCATGGATCCCTGGGCCGACCCTTATGGCAAGGGCTACCAGCTCTCGCACGCGCTCATTGCGTTCGGCCGCGGCGAGTGGTTCGGCGTGGGCCTGGGGGCGAGTGTCGAGAAGCTCTTCTACCTGCCGGAGGCGCACACCGATTTCCTGCTGGCGGTGATCGCGGAAGAACTCGGTTTCGTCGGCGTGATGGTGGTGCTGGCGCTGTTCGCCTGTCTGATCTGGCGCGCGTTCCTGATCGGACGGCGCGCGGCGCAGCTCGAACGCCCGTTTCCGGCGCTGGTCGCGCAGGGCATCGGCCTGTGGCTGGGCGTGCAGGCCGCGATCAACATGGGCGTGAACATGGGCCTGCTGCCGACCAAGGGCCTCACGCTCCCGCTGCTGTCCTTCGGCGGCAGTTCCATCGTCACCAACTGCGTGGCGCTGGCGATCCTGCTGAGGGTCGATTGGGAGAACCGGCAGATGATGCGGGGGTACACGGTATGAACCCCTCACGCCTCACGCCTCACGCCTCACGAACGATCATGATCATGGCCGGTGGTACCGGCGGGCACATTTTCCCGGGGCTGTCCGTGGCCGAGCATCTCAAAAGCCTCGGCTGGCGCATCGTCTGGCTCGGCGCGAAAGCCGGCATGGAAGCGAAGCTCGTCGCGCCGCGCGGGTATGAGATGGCGTGGGTATCGATGTCCGGCGTGCGCGGCAAAGGGCTGCTGCGTTTCGCGACATTGCCGGTCGAGCTGCTGGTCGCCTTCTGGCAAAGCCTGCGCGCGTTGCGACACCACCGGCCGGATGTCGTGCTGGGCATGGGCGGCTACGTCACGTTCCCGGGCGGGATGATGGCGTCACTGCTGCGCCGGCCCTTCGCCATTCACGAGCAGAACGCGGTCGCGGGGCTTGCCAACCGCGTGCTCGCGCAACTGGCCGACCGCATCCTGACCGGATTCCCAGGGGTATTTCCGGGCGCGACGGCGGTGTTGTGGACGGGCAATCCCGTGCGGGCCGAGATCGCCGGGATCGCGGAGCCCGGCCCGCGCTACGCTGCGCGCAACGGGCCTCTGCGACTAACCGTGATCGGCGGCAGCCTCGGCGCGCAGGCGCTGAACGAAACGGTGCCGCGTGCGCTGGCGCTGATCGACGCCGCGCAGCGCCCACAGGTGACGCACCAGACCGGCGCCCGCCATGCCGAAGTCACGCAGGCCGCCTATGTCGCGGCCGGTGTCACGGCCACGGTGACACCGTTCATCGACGACATGGCGCGCGCGTACGCCGATGCAGACGTGATCGTGTGCCGCGCAGGGGCGTCCACGATCGCGGAACTCGCCGCGGGCGGCATCGCCTCGGTGCTGGTGCCGTTTCCGCACGCGGTGGACGACCACCAGACCCGCAACGCCGGTTTCCTCGCGGAGCGTGAGGCGGCGGTGCTGATCCCGCAACCGGAACTCACGCCTGAGCGGCTGGCCGGGGTACTGCGCGGCTTCACGCGCGCGAGCCTTGCGCAGATGGCGCAGCGCGCCCGTGCGGCCGGCAAGCCGGAAGCGACCCGCGCGGTCGCAGAGGCCTGTATGGAGTTGGCGGCATGAAGCGTGAGACGAGAGGCGTGAGGCGTGAAGCGGGGAACCCCGCGCGGCCCGCGCTTGCTTTTACCCCTCACCCCACACGCCTCACGCCTCACCCGCGGAGCCCGGCATGAGGCACAAGGTCAAACACGTGCATTTCGTCGGCATCGGTGGCGCCGGCATGAGCGGCATCGCGGAAGTGATGCTCAACCTGGGCTACCAGGTCAGCGGTTCCGACCTCAGCGAAACGGCCGTGACGAAGCGCCTGGCGGCGCAGGGCGTCACCGTGCGGCAGGGCCATGCGGCGGCGAACACCGCCGGTGCCGATGCCGTGGTGGTGTCGAGCGCGGTGAAGGAAGACAACCCCGAAGTCATGGCGGCGCGCGCGCAGGGCGTGCCAGTGGTGCCGCGCGCGATGATGCTGGCCGAACTGATGCGCTTGAAACAGGGCATCGCGGTGGCCGGCACGCACGGCAAGACCACCACCACGAGTCTGGTCGCCAGCGTGCTGGCCGAAGCGGGCATGGACCCGACCTTCGTGATCGGCGGGCGGCTGGAGGCCGCGGGCTCGCACGCCAAGCTCGGACAAGGCGATTTCATCGTGGTCGAGGCCGACGAATCGGACGCTTCCTTCCTGTACCTCGCACCGGTGCTGGCGGTCGTCACCAACATCGACGCCGACCACATGGAGAACTACGGCCATTATTTTGGGCGCCTGCGCCAGGCCTTCCTCGATTTCGTGCAGCGGTTGCCCTTCTACGGACGCGCGGTGCTGTGCGTGGACGACCCCAACGTGCGCGAGATCCTGCCCGCGGTGACCAAGCCGATCACCACCTACGGTCTGGCCGCCGGCGCGCATGTGCGCGCGGTGGATGTGGTCGCCGACGCGGGGCGCATGCACTTCCGCGTCGTGCGCAGCGGCCCCGCGCAAGGGCCGGACTTGACGGTGACGCTCAACCTGCCCGGGCTGCACAACGTGCAGAACGCGCTGGCGGCGATCGCGGTGGGCATGGAAGTCGGTGCCGCCGATGCCGCCATTGTGAAAGCGCTCGGCGACTTCAAGGGCGTCGACCGCCGTTTCCAGCGCTATGGCGGCATCGCGCTGCCGCAGGGCGGCCATGCGGAACTGGTGGACGACTACGGCCATCACCCGGTCGAGATGACGGCCACACTGGCCGCCGCGCGCGGTGCGTTCCCGGAGCGCCGGCTGGTGCTCGCCTTCCAGCCGCACCGCTACACGCGCACGCGCGACTGCTTCGAGGATTTCGCGAAGGTGCTGTCCACGGTGGACGCGCTGGTGCTGACCGAGGTGTATGCCGCGGGCGAGGCGCCGATCGTCGCGGCGGACGGCCGCGCGCTCGCGCGTGCGGTGCGGGTCGCCGGCCAGGTCGAGCCGCTGTTCGTGGAACAGGGGGCGGAAGTGCCGCGCGCACTCGGCACGGTCGCGCGCGACGGCGACGTGATCCTGACGATGGGCGCCGGTTCCATTGGCGGCATTCCGGCGCAGCTCGCGGCGGGACGGTGGTGAGCGGCGCACCCACGATGAACATGGCAGAGATCAATCAATTCGGATCGACAGGCCTGCGCGGGCGGCTTGCGGCCGGCGAACCGATGGCGCGGCATACGAGCTGGCGCGCGGGCGGTCTCGCTCATCTGCCGTGCGACCCCGTCGCGCTCCTGCCGATAAGCCGACGACACCACCACGCCGGCGGCGGCCAGGGCGGGCACCAGCACCGCCAGGACGAGCAGCACCAGCCGCGCGCGCAAAGGCG
>CAZXNF010000331.1:0-4726 GCA_964641785.1 uncultured Streptomycetaceae bacterium
TAAGCCCGGAGTTTCCACTTATAACGCTGTTCAGATTTGCGGGACCACTTCTCTGACCCTGACGTGGCTCAAGCAGAGACTTGCGGATTTGTTTTCTACAGAATCTGTTGTTGTCGTCATTGGCGACGGCTTTGGAACGTTTTCGTCACTCACACTTGGCGCGTTTCCAAATACCAGGGTCATTGCGGTCAACCTCGTCAAGACCCTCCTCGTCGATGTCGTTTACGCTTTGAAGGCTTTGCCGAACGTGGGCGTGACACTGGTGACCAATGCAGACGGGATGCATGAGGCATTGGACGACCCAAGCACGAGATTAATCGCTGATCGCGCGAGCGATTGTGAGTTGTTGACCGAGACCCGCGCTAAGCTTGCGGTGAATATCGCCTCGATGCAGGAGATGAACTCAAGCACGATCGCCGAATACTTTCGCATCCTTCGTTCAATACCCGGGCCATTAGCTTTTTACTGCTGCAATCGTGAGGCAAAAGTATTGCCGGATGGGACGATCATTCGGTTCGAAGACTACCCTTGGAGTGCGGATGACATCATTGCTGATGATGAACTTTGCCCGTGGAATCAAGACTACTACTCCATCCGCCCACCCTTTATCTTTCCGTTAGATGGGCCTGTACGTCACCGACTGGTAACGCTCGCGCATCGCCAATGAACAGTCGGGGCGATATCGCCTTCGTGGCCGCCGACGACGGCCCTGTACGCACCCTGGATACGGTCGCCCGCGCCGCCGGCGCGCGGCTCGCCGATCCCGCGGCATGCGGCACCGATGTCGAGGCCTGGCGCGCGGCGTTCACGGCGCAGCGCACGCGCCTGCTCGTGTGCGGCACATCGGCCAGCGCCGCGGGTGCCACCATCGAAGCGGCCGCGCGCCGTGCGGCGGCCGGGCTGGGCCTGCCCGTGGCCTGCATCGAGGACTTCCCCGGCAACTACGCCGAGGTCGCCGGCGCGCCGACGCGGCTGCTGATCGCGGAAAGCGCGCGGTCGCGCGACATCTACCGCGCGCGCGGCTGGCGCGACCTGCCGATCGCCGTCATCCCGTCGGTGCGCTACGACGCGGTGCGTGGACGGGACATTGCGTGCGTCCCCGCGCAGCCGCCTTATCGCGTCCTGTGGGCGGGTCAGCCGGAAACCGCCCACGATCTCGCGACCCTGGAGTGGGTGCTGCGCACGTGGCAGGGACTCGCGCCGATCGTGCTGTTCCGCGCGCATCCCCGCGACCCCGGCGTCGCCGCTGGGGCGTACGCGGCTTTCGCCGCGCTGCTGGGCGAACGCTGGATCGATGTGACGGACGAACCGCTGGCGGTGACGCTCGCGCGCGACTTCCATCTGGTCGTCACGCAGTTTTCGTCGGTCGCGGTGGAGGCGGGCTTTCTCGGCATTCCGTCGCTGCACGTGCTGCTCGCGGCCGCCGGCGGCGGTTCGCTCAAGGCCATGAAGGGCTACGACACGCCGGCCATCTGCGCCGAGGGTGCCGCATTCATGGCCCGCGACAATACCCCCGTGCAGGATGTGGTCGGCACACTGACGGACGATACCGCCCGCCGGGCCGTGCTCGCGCGCTTTGTCGAGGCGTACCAGACCGATACGCCCACCCTGCCGATGGTGATGGAGACCCTCGCAGGTATAATTCCGCCTTGATTATCCGGGACTCGCCCCGGGAGGATTCCCCATGAGCTCCGTCATCATCCCCATCAAACAGATCGACCGTTACAGTCAGGACCGCCTGCTGACCGACGGCAGCGTCACCGTGCCCGCCGACCGCCTCAAAGCCAAGCTGGCCGCGATCCCGGTCGATGCCCCCGTCACCGCCCTGCTGCACCCCGAAGTGCGCTACGAGGTGACGGACAACTGCAACGCATCCTGCATCATGTGCCCGCGCGACAAGCACGAGCACGCGCGCGAGCACGGCATCATGGACCAGGCGAAGTACGAGAAGAGCATCGACGAGGTGGTAGCACTCGGCGCGAAAAATGTCGTGCTCACCGGCTTCGGTGAACCCATGCTCGACCGCCGGCTGGAAAAGAAAATTTCCTACGCGCGGGCCAAAGGCCTGTCGACCTACATCATCTCCAACGGCTCCGCGCTGAACAGCAAGCG
This sequence comes from uncultured Streptomycetaceae bacterium, assembly GCA_964641785.1. Classification (GTDB taxonomy): domain Bacteria; phylum Pseudomonadota; class Gammaproteobacteria; order Burkholderiales; family SG8-41; genus CAZXNF01. The sequence continues at coordinate 2,113 of CAZXNF010000331.1, forward strand.
CGCGCGCACGCTGCTCGAAGCCGGGCTCGACGAAATGCGCATCAGCTTCTACGGCATGCGCCCCGAGACCTACAACGCGGTGATGCAGGGGCTCGACTTCGACCGCACCATGAAGGGCCTGCTCGAATTCCTGAAGCTGCGCGACGACATGGGCGCCAAGACCAAGGTGCAGATTTCCTACCTCGAGCTGCCCGAGAACAAGGGCGACGAGGTCGCCTTCCGCGAGTTCTGGGAACCGAAGGTCGACGCGATCGAAATCTGGAAGCCGCACAACTTCGGCGATGGCCGCGACTACCGCGACCGCGACCCCGCGCTCGAGCACAAGACGACCTGCGGCCGCCCTGAAAACGGCCCGCTGCAGATCCAGTGGAACGGCGAGATCATTCCCTGCTGCTACGACTACAACAACAAGATCATCTTGGGCAACGCCTTCGAGACGCCGGTGCTCGAGATCCTGAACGGTGCGAAGTACCGCCTGCTGCGCTACGCGCACCGGTCCAAGGAATTCGGCCTGTTCCCGTACTGCGACCAGTGCGACCAACTGCTGCCGCATGCCGACGCGCTGGTGTATACGAACCGGCACAACCTGCCACCGGAAGAGGCCGTGAAGCTGTCCAACACCGACCTCTACAACCTGGCGGAAGGCAAACAGCTCGAAGACGAACGGATGAGCGAGCGCTACCGTACGCGCGCCTCCTCCTGACCTGCTGACCCAGAGCGCCTATCGATCCTTAATTTCTTCGTGACACACCGCACCCCCATCCCAGCCTTCCCCCTCAAAGGGGGAAGGAGTGTTATCCCCTCCCCCTCGCAGGGGGAGGGCCAGGGAGGGGGTTGTACGTCCCCTAAAGCGCCGTCGTCACACAGTTACATGACTCTCGATAGGCGCTCTTAGGCGCGGATGCGTCTGCGCATCTTCCGCGACGAACCGGCGTTTCTCGCGGCGGCCACCGGAGCCGCCGCCCTTCCTCCCTCTTCCGCCGGTCCCGCGCTCGTCGCGGTCGCCGCCCGTAGCCGGCGCCCGCCCGCCTTCCTGCGCGCGCTGGCCGACCTGCAGTCCGGAGCGCGCGTAACCGACCTGCTCGCGCTGCCTGCCCTGCGTGTGCCGGCCGTGGCGGAATGCAGCCACTTCTTCCGCTTCGCCGCCGCGCGCGATCCCGCGCACCGTTACGCGTTCAGCGCGCGCGTGCCGCTCGCGGTTACCCGCTACGAAGACCTGCAACTGCTGTTCCTGCTGCGCGCCGCACAGGCGGCGCAGCCGGATGCGGAAATTCTCGCGCTCGCCGATGACGACGCCTTCGCCGTCGTGCTGGACGCGATGTTCTCGGGGGCTGTTGCCGCGCCCGCTCCCCCGCGTCCGGGCCTGCGCGCCGGCGGCCGGCGGCTGCGCACCCTGCTGCGCGCCGCCCGCGCGCGCACGCCGCAGGGTGCCGCGGATGTCGTGCTGGTCACCATCGGCGCGCCGTCGGCGCAGGGCGTTGACACCTACTTCGGCGCCCTGCCCGCCACGCTCGCGGCGCGCGCGAAGGTTCATACCGTGTATCTCACACCGGGACGGGTGCTGGCCCTGCAAAACGACGCCACCGTGCATCCCGTCGAAGCCTTCCTGCGACCGTTGCAGGACTGGGACGCAACCCTGCCCGGTGAACCGCGTCCACCGGCGGCGGCAGACGCACACTGGCTGCCGGCCGCGGAGTGGCTGGCCGCGGAAGAATCCGCCGCTGGCGAACCGGCGATGCACGCGCTGTACCAGCGCGCCTTCGAACGGATGTTCGCCGCCCTCAAGCCACAGACCGTGATCTATCCGCTCGAGCGCCGCACCTGGGAGCGGCACCTGGTGCGCGCGGCACGCGCGGCCGGCGTGCGCTGCTGCGTGGGCTTCCAGCACTCCTCGATCACACCGCGCCATCTCGCCCTGAAGGCCGACGCCGCGCTCGATCCCGCGGACGAACTGCCCGACCGCGTGGTGACCTGCGGCACGCTCACCGCCGACTGGCTGCGACGCGAAGGCGGCGCGCTGGGCGCCCACGTGACCGCCGGTGCGGCCGTACGCGCCATGCCCCTCGACCTGCCGCCTCCGGGCCCGGGCGTGCTGGTCGCGATTTCGTCGAGCCGCGCGGAAGCCTGGGCGCTCATCAACGCCACGGCGGCGGCGGCGCGCGCGGTGAACGCGCCCTTCATCATCCGCAGCCATCCGACCATTCCCGTCGACGATCTGTTCGCGGCCTGCGACCACCCGGCCAACGTCGAACTCTCGCGCGGCAAAACACTCGCCGAGGATCTCTCGCGCGTGGGTGCTGTCGTTTACAGCTCGTCCACCGTCGCGCTGGAAGGCATGCGCTACGACCGGCTGCCCGTGTACCTCGACATCGGCGACGTGCCGGCCGGCGATCCACTGCTGGGCGGCGAGGGCTTCAAGCGCAGCGCGAATGACGCCGCCACGCTGACCGCGCAGTTGCAGGCGTTGTTCGCGCTGCCACCCGCGCAACGCGAGCGCGAGGCCGCGCTCGCCCGCGATTACGCCAACCGCTACCTGCCGGAACCAACGCCGGCCGCGCTGTCCGCCATGGCGGACGCCATTCTTCAATGAAGATCACCGCCGTCATTCCCACCC
>CAZXNF010000332.1:0-4724 GCA_964641785.1 uncultured Streptomycetaceae bacterium
GATTCGAACCCCGGTTACCGCCGTGAAAGGGCGATGTCCTAGGCCTCTAGACGATAGGGACTGAAACCGGCCGACTTGCTAGACGTACAAAACTGCAATCCTGCGAAATCCGGTGGTGGAGGTAAGCGGGATCGAACCGCTGACCTCTTGCATGCCATGCAAGCGCTCTCCCAGCTGAGCTATACCCCCACGAGGGCGCGAATTATAGACGACCCTTCGCCGATTCGTAAAGGCTAAATGAATCCGTGGGTTAGGTAAGCCCGTCCCTCCCTCAGCCGGCCTTGCAGGCGCCCAGCCGCTTGCCGGTGGTCTGCGAGCGCATTTCCATCTTCTGGCCCTTCATCGTCATGTTCGCCTCCATCGTGGTGGCGGTTTGCTTGACGGTGCCGGTGCCCTGCATGCCGGAGGAGGGGCAACTCATCTCCCAGGCGTAGGTATCGCTCGACTTCTTGCTGGAGGTCACTTTGCAATCGCTCTGCTTGCGGTCGTTCATGTAGCGCGCGGGGTCGCCTGCCTGTTCCTTGGTGATGCAACGGGTGTTCGTCATCGTCTGCGGCTTGGGCATGTTCGGCGCGGACATGACGGTGGTGAACTGCCATTCGCCGGGGTCCATCGCCTGCGCGGATACGGAGGCGGCGGCCACCAGCGTTGCGGCCAGTCGGATCAGATGCCGGGGCATGGGCACGCCTCTCAGGTGAGGCCGGTGTGGCGGGACAGGCGCGCGAGCGTGCGTTCGCGTCCAAGAAGCGCGAGGACGGCGGACAGGTCGGGCGTCTGCGTGCGGCCGAATACGGCCACCCGCAGCGGGATGGCCAGCGCGGGCATCTTGATCTTGTGCAGCGCGAGCACTTCTTTCACGGCGGCGCCCAGCGCAGGCGGCGTCCAGTCAGTGAGCGCTTCGAATTTCGCGGCCAGTTCGCGCAGAACCGGGCGCGAGGCATCCGTGACGTGTTCCACCAGCAGCCCCGGCGCAGGCTCGGCATTGCCGTAGAACAGCATGGCTTCCGCCGCGAGCGTCTCCAGCGTGTCGCAGCGGGTCTTCAGGAGGCCCATGACGGCTTCCAGCGGCGGGCCCGCGTCCGGCCTGCCGCCCAGTCGCTCAAGGCGCGGCAGGACCTCGGCGGCGAGCCGGTCGTCGGCCGCGACCTTCATGTATTCCTGGTTGAGCCAGGTGAGTTTTTCCGGGTCGAAGCGCGCGGCCGCGTGACTGACGTGTTCGAGGTCGAACCAGCCGACGAACTGCTCGCGCGAGAAGATCTCGGCGTCACCGTGCGACCAGCCGAGCCGCGCGAAGTAATTCAGCACCGCTTCCGGCAGATACCCACGGTCGCGGTATTCCAGCACGCCCACGGCGCCATGCCGCTTGGACAGGCGCTCGCCGTCGGTGCCAAGGATCATCGGCACATGGGCGAACAGCGGCGGCGGCACGCCCAACGCATGGTAGATGTTGATCTGGCGCGGAGTGTTGTTGACGTGATCGTCGCCGCGGATGCAATGCGTGATGTGCATGTCGATGTCGTCGACCACCACGCCAAAGTTGTAAGTCGGCACGCCGTCGCCGCGCAGAATCACCAGATCGTCGAGCTCCGCGTTGGCGAATTCGATCGGTCCCTTCACCAGGTCGCGCCAGCCGACAATGCCGTCATCCGGATTGCGGAAGCGCACGACCGGCTGCACGCCCGTGGGCGGCGTTTTGCCGCGCGCGCAACGAGAAACCGCGCTACGACGGCCGCTGGCGGCCGGAAAACGCGCGCGCTGCTGCTCACGCAAAGCCTCCAGCTCCTCTTTGGAGGCGTAACAGTGGTAGGCCTTGCCTGCCTTCAGGAGCTGGGCCGCGGCCTCCTGATAGCGCGGCAGGCGCTGCATCTGGCGCGGCGGCGGCACCACGTCCCAGCCGAGGTCCAGCCAGCGCAGGCTCTCGTAGATCTTGTCCACCGCCGCTTCCGTCGAACGCTCGACGTCGGTGTCTTCGATGCGCAGGATGAAGGTTCCGCCGTGCCGGCGGGCGTAGGCCCAGCAGAACAGGGCGGTGCGTGCGCCGCCGATGTGGAGGTAACCCGTCGGGCTGGGGGCAAAGCGGGTGATGAACTTGTCCGTCATGCGGACTGCGGCTCGCGCCGCCGGAATTCTTCAACGGTGTGGTCCATGCGCTGGAACACCGCGCCGGCACGCTTGAGTTTGCGGATCAGCTTCTCGAACATCAGCATGCGGTAGCCGCGGCCGATGATGAAGGGATGGCAGGTGTAGGTCACCACGCCCCACTTCACGGTCTTCTTCAATTGCAGGAACTCCTCGACCCAGTTCTCCAGCACGAGGCCGGCGTTCATCAGGCCGGGCCGGATCGCCGTGCCCGACCGGGTGTACTCGAAATGCGGCGCGTCGTCGGTGTGCCAGCTGATCGGCATTTCCACCAGCTTCGAAGGCTTGCCGAAACGGAGCGGCTGCTCGAGTTCCACAACGTCGCCCTGCCGGGCGTAGTACGGCAGGTAGTCGTGCCCCATCATGCTGCTGTCGTAGGTGAAGCCGTGCTTGAGCATCAGTTCGATGGAATGCGGCGACAGGTCCCATGACGGCGAACGGTAACCGCGCGCATACGTTCCGGCGATCCGTTTAATCGCCTCGTTGCCGCGCACCAGCTCGGCTTCCTCGTCCTCGCGCGACAACGAGGCCGGCGGGATGTGCCGCCAGCCGTGGTGCGCGATCTCGTGGCCGGCATCCACCACCGCCTTGACGGCATCGGGATACGTTTCAATCGTGTGGCCGGACACGTACCAGGAACTGGCGATTTTTTCCTTCTTCAGGAGCGCCAGCAGCCGCGGCGCGCCGACGCGCGGGCCGAACTCGCCGCGCGAAATCATCGTGGGCGTGGTCTGGCCGCGGGCGACGAAACCGGAAATCGCGTCGAAATCGAAGGTGAGGCAAACGATGTGCTTGGCCACAACAGGAATAGAGCGTGTGTAGGGCGCACATTTTAACCGGTTCGCCGCCCGCCCAAGCGTTCGGGAGCGCATGAATTCGCTATCATCGGTACCCTCTTGCTTCCACTCATTGACACGCCCATGAGCACATCGCCCGAACATCTCGTCCAGAACTGGCAGGTCCGCAAACCGCTGGTCCGCGCGCGCGGCGGCGTCATCGCCACCCAGAACCGCGTGGCGGGCATCGCCGGCGCGGAAATCCTCGCGGCCGGCGGCAACGCGGTCGATGCCGCGGTGGCCACCGGCCTCGCGCTGGCGGCGGTCGAGCCGTGGAACAGCGGCGTCGGCGGCATCGGCTTCATGCTGGTGTATCTGGCGCGCGAGAAAAAAGTGTATGTGGTCGACTTCGGGCCGATCTCGCCGCACCGCCTGAACCCCGCCGATTACCCGCTGACGGGCGGCACCACCACCGACCTCTTCACCTGGCCCACGGTCAAAGACGACCGCAACGTCCATGGCCCGATGTCGATCGCCGTTCCCGGCCACGTGGACGGGCTTGCCACGGCGCTGGCCCGTTTCGGCACCAAGCCCTTCGCCGAACTCGCGCAGCCGGCGATCAAGCTCGCCGACCAGGGCATCGCGATCGACTGGTATCTCACGCTCAAGGTCGCCACCACCGCCAAGGAACTCGGCCGCTATCCCAGCACGCGCGCGGTGTGGCTGAAGGACGGACTGCCGCCGGTCACCCCTGCCGGCGCGCCTCTCGAACGCCTGAAACTCACCGGCCTCGCCGACACGCTGCGCACGCTGGCGAAAAATGGTCCACGCGACTTCTACGAAGGCGAGATCGCGCGTGCTTTGGTCAAGGACTTCGCGGCCGGCGGCAGCGTCATCGACGCGGAAGACCTCAAGAACTATCACGCGCGCGTCGTCGCCCCGCTCGAACTCGACTGCCACGGTGTGAAGCTCAACCTGCCCGGCGGCCTCACCGCCGCCCCCACCTTCGCGAAAGTGCTGGCCTCACTCAAGGGCAAACGTTTCGGCCCCGGCGCGCCCGGCGCCGACACTTTCGTCGCCTACGCGCAGGCGCTGCGCGACGCCTACACCGAGCGCCTCTCCACCATGGGCGACCAGGAAACCACGCGCGAGCCCACCTCCACCACGCACTTCAACGTGGTGGACAAGGACGGCAACATGGTCGCGGTCACGCAGACGCTGCTGTCGGTGTTCGGCAGCCGCTACGTGCTGCCCTCGACGGGCATCCTGATGAACAACGGCATCAACTGGTTCGATCCGCGCCCGGAATCGGCCAACTGCCTCGCACCGTCCAAGCGCCCATTGACGAACATGTGCCCGGTAATCGCGCAGAAGGACGGCAAGGCGTGGTTCGCGATCGGCGCTTCCGGCGGCCGCAAGATCATGCCGGCCGTGTTCCAGCTCGCTTCCTTCATGATCGACCACGGCCTGTCGCTGGAGGACGCCTTCCACCAGCCGCGCATCGATGCCAGTGGTGGTGACGCCGTCGGCGCCGATCCGCGCCTGCCGGCGGACGTGCTCGCCGCCCTGCGCGCGAAATTTCCGGTCAGTCTCACCGAACTCGTTGTCTACCCCACCAACTTCGCCTGCCCGAGCTGCGTCATGCACGACCCGGCCACCGGCGAAAACTCCGGCATCACGGACGTGCTGTCGCCGTGGTCCGGTGCCGTCGCAGAGGTTTAACGTGCGTATTGCCGTTCTGCTGGGTGCTGCCCTCATCTCCACATCCGTTTCCGCGCTGGACTATCCCAGCCGCCCCATCCGCTACAT
>CAZXNF010000333.1:0-4467 GCA_964641785.1 uncultured Streptomycetaceae bacterium
GTGCTGCTGGAATCCTGCCCGCTCGACCAGTCGCAGCGGGTGGCGAACCTGCTGCGCGAGACGATCCGCGATTTCCGCTTCGTGTGGCAGAACCGCACCTTCGGCGTGGGCGTTTCCATCGGCCTGGTGCCGATCGGTCCGGACAGCCCGGACATGAGCAAGGTGCTGGCGCACGCCGACACCTGCTGCTACGAGGCCAAGAACCGCGGACGCGACTGCGTGCAGCTTTACGCGGGCCACGGCAGCGGCGAAGCCGGCCAGTACGGCGATGCGGGCATGCTCTCGCAGATCAACCACGCCTTCGAACTCGGCAACTTCCGCCTGTTCCGGCAGCGCATCGTGGACTTGTCGGTGGAGAACGACGACGCGGTGCGCTACGAGGTGCTGGTCCGCATGCTCGACCGGCGCGGCAACCTGATCCCGCCCACCGGCTTCATGCCCGCCGCGGAGCGCTACAACCTGATGTCCTCCATCGAGCGCTGGGTGGTCAGCACGCTCGTCGAACATCTGTACCGGCAGTGCCAGGCCGGCCTGATCCCGCGGCATCCGCTGGTTGCGGATACCTTTTACGCCGTCAACCTCTCCGGCTCCAGCATCAACGACGCCAGCTTCCCGGATTTCGTGCGCAAGCTGCTGACGCGCTTCGACCTGCCGCGCGGACTGCTGTGTTTTGAGGTGACCGAGACCACCGCGATCGCCAACCTCAGCACAGCCGCTGAACTGATGCGCGATCTCAAGACGCTCGGTTGCCGGTTCGCACTCGACGACTTCGGCATCGGCCTGTCGTCCTTCAACTACCTCAAGTACCTGCCGGTTGATTTCGTAAAGATCGACGGCACCTTCGTGCGCGACCTGACGCAGGACCCGATGGACTTCGCCATCGTCGAGGCGATCAACCGCATCGGCCACATTCTGGGCGTCAAGACGGTGGCCGAATCGATCGAGGATGCGGAGACGCTGACCCGCTTGCGGGCGATGGGCGTCGATTACGGCCAGGGCTTCCTGATCGCCGAACCGGAGGCGCTGGTTGCCGAGGCTGAAGCCGCGAGGCCGGACGCGGCCCCGCGCGTGGCGTCGGTCTAGACCGTACAGGGGGCGAGGCACGATGCGCATCCTGCTGGCAGGCGATATCGGTGGCACCCACGCCCGCTTCCTGCTGGCGCGCGAAGTCGACGGCCGCGCGGAACCCCTGTTTGAGCGCGAGTATCCGAGCGCGGGCTGTGCGGATGCGGCTGCCGCCGTTCAGCATTTTCTCGCGGAGGCGCCGCAACCCGACGCCGGCCGTGTCGGCGCCGCCTGCCTGGCCGTCGCCGGCCCGGTGGCGGGCCCGGCGGAAACGGCGCGGGCGCACCTGACCAATCTTGGCTGGGACCTCTCGGCTCCCGAACTGGCGCGCGCCTGCGGATTGCCGCGGCTTGCACTCATCAACGATTTCATCGGCGTGGCCACCGGCCTGGGCCAGTTGCCGGCGAGCAATCTCGTCACGCTGCAGGCCGGCGAACCGGACGTCCGCGCGCCCTGCGTGGTGGTCGGTGCTGGCACCGGCCTCGGGGTGGCGATGATCCTCCCCGAAGACGGCCGCACCACGGTGCTGCCGTCGGAGGCCGGGCACATGGATTTCGCGCCGGCCGACGAGTTGCAGGAACGCCTGCGCCGCTACCTCAAGCAGAGCTTCGGGCGCGCGTCCTGGGAACGCGCGGTGTCGGGGCCGGGCCTGCTGCGCATCGTGAGCTTCCTGGAATCGCAAAGCGTCGAGCCGCGGTCGCCGCTCCTTGCCGAAGCGATGTCGCGCGACGATCCGGCGGGCGCGGTGGCCGAACTCGCGCTGGATCGCCGCGACCCCCTCGCGGTCAAGGCGGTGGACTTGTTCACCGGTGTCTACGGTTCTTTCGCCGGCAACGTGGCGCTGGCGCTGCTGGCGCGCGGCGGCGTCTACCTTGCGGGCGGCATCGCGCCGCGGCTCGCCACACGGCTGGCGCACGGCGGTTTCATCCGGGCGTTCACGAGCAAGGGGCGCTTCACTGAGCTGCTGGCGCAGATTCCCGTACACATCCTGCGCGAACAGCGGGCGGGACTGCTGGGGGCGCTGGAAACGGCGCGCCGGATGCCGGCCTGAAACGGTCAGGGCGTTGTCGCGCCGCTGGCTGCCGCCAGTTCGCCGGCCGTGTTGATGTTCGAGAACGCCTCCGGCTGATCGTCGAACAGCACTTCCACCACTGGCAGCGTGGCGTACCACGCATCGATCTTGCGCCCGCCGCCCTCCAGGAAGGCGGCCAGACCGGGCAGCACGGATTTCCGGCACAGGCAGAACACGGGATGCGGCTGGTCGCCGGTTTTCGCGACGGCTAGGTCGGCACGCTGCGCTTCCAGCGCCACGTGCAGCCGTGCCACCAGATCGGGCGGCAGGAAGGGCGAATCGCAAGGCACGGTGACCACGAGATCGTGCGCGGCCTCGGTCAGTCCGCGGTGTAGGCCCGCCAGCGGGCCCGCGAATCCGCCGATGACATCCGGGATGACTCGATGGCCGAGGGCTGCGTAAGCGTCGAGGTTCTGATTGGCGTTGACCAGCACTTCGCTGACCTGCGGCGCGAAACGTTCCAGCACCCACGCGACCATGGGCCGGTCGCGTAGCAATTGCAGGCCCTTATCCACGCTGCCCATGCGGCGGCCCTGGCCGCCGGCGAGGATGACACCCGTCACTCCTGCGTTCATTCGATTAGCCGCAGAGGCCCACAGGAGGCAGAGAAAAGAAAATGGATGGGCATGATGTTCGGTTGATTCGTATCAGTCAGGTATTCGGAGTTCTCCGCGCTCTCTGCGTCTCTGCAGCTCATTCGCTTTTCCTGAAGCGTTGCGCCCCCGTGAACAGCAGGTAGTGCTTGCCTGTCGCGCGGCCGAACATGGTGATGCCCGTCTGTTGCGCCACTTCGTATCCCATCTGGGTCAGGCCCGAGCGGGACACGAGGATGGGAATGCCCATCTGCGCGCACTTGATGACCATTTCCGAAGTCAGGCGGCCGGTGGTGTAGAAGGTCTTGTCGCCGCCGTCGAGTCCGTCGAGCCACATCTGGCCGGCGATGGCGTCCACCGCGTTGTGGCGGCCGACGTCCTCGATGAACATCAGGATCTCGGCGCCCCGGGCGAGCGCGCAGCCATGCACCGCGCCGGCCTGCTTGTAGATGGTCTCGAAGCGCCGGACGTTGTCGATCAGCGCGTACAACGTCGCTTCCGTGATCGCCGCGCCGGCGGGCAGGCGCACGTTGTCGAGATCGGCCATCAGGTCGCCGAACACCGTGCCCTGGCCGCAGCCACTGGTGACGGTGCGCTTGTCCATGCGCGCGGAGTAATCGGCGTTTGCTTCGCGCGTGGTGACGGCGACGGCGTTCACGTCCCAGTCCACCTGCACCGCGGTGATTTCGTCGAGGCCGCCGATCAGGCGCTGGTTGCGCAGATAGCCGATCGCCAGCGCCTCCGGCGCCTGGCCCAGCGTCATCAGCGTGACGATCTCGCGCTTGTCCACGTACAGCGTCAGCGGATGCTCGCCAGCGATGGCCGTCGGTTCGTGTTCGCCTTTCTCGTTCACCGCATCGACGGTGAAGGTGGCGGGGCGGGCGGAACTGGTTAACAGCGGGCGGTTCATGTGAGGGGATTTGGGATTTGGGATTGGGGATTAGAGATTGGAAATCCAAACCATCGGCATTTTTTCTGCTGCGGGTGCTGATCGAGGGTTTCTAATTCCCAATCTCAAATCCCGTTCCTATCCTCCAATGTAGGACATTTCCACTTTTTTCCACTGCGCCGTCTTGGCGGTTCGCAGCTCGGAGTAGCGGTCCTCGCGCGCACGCCAGACAGACTGGATGCGGCGCACGATCTCCTCATCCGTGGCGCCGCCGCGCAGCAGTGCCCGCAGGTCGTGGCCCTCGGTGGCGAACAGGCAGGTGTAGAGACTGCCTTCGGTGGACAGCCGCAGCCGCGTGCAGTCGCGGCAGAAGGCCTGTGTGACGGACGCGATGACACCGATCTCGCCGCTGCCGTCGCGGTAACGCCAGCGCTGGGCCACCTCGCCCCGGTACAGCGCCACGACCGGTTCGACCGGGAACTCGACGCCGATGGTGTCGACGATTTCGCGCGCGGTGACCACATCGTCCATGCGCCAGCCGTTGGTCGCGCCTACGTCCATGTACTCGATGAAGCGCAGGATGTGGCCGCTGCCCTTGAAGTGGCGCGCCATGGCGAGGATGCCGTGGTCGTTCACGCCGCGCTTGACGACCATGTTGATCTTGACGGGTGCCAGGCCGACCCGGGCTGCGGCATCGATCCCTTCGAGTACTTTCGCGACCGGGTAATCGGCGTCGTTCATCGCCTTGAAGGTCGGGTCGTCCAGCGCGTCGAGGCTGACGGTGATGCGTTTCAGACCGGCGGCTTTCAGCGCTGCCGCTTTCTTCGCGAGCAGCGAGCCGTTGGTCG
>CAZXNF010000333.1:4477-4714 GCA_964641785.1 uncultured Streptomycetaceae bacterium
GTCAGAGTGAGGTCGAGCCCCGGGATCTCCGCGAGCATGGCGACGAGCCGTTCCAGGTCGCGCCGCACCAGCGGTTCGCCGCCGGTCAGCCGGATTTTCTCCACGCCGAGGCCGCGACAGAGGCGCGCGAGGCGGGCGATCTCCTCAAACGTGAGCAGTGCGCCGTGCTCGAGGAACTGGTAGTCCTTGCCGAAGACTTCCCGCGGCATGCAATACACGCAGCGAAAGTTGCAGCGG
>CAZXNF010000334.1:0-4708 GCA_964641785.1 uncultured Streptomycetaceae bacterium
CTGGTGGACCACGACCCGGCGCTCATCGCGGCACAGGCAGCAACAATCTCACGCTGGGCTGCCCAAGCGGGATGGACGTGCCGGGATGGCGATGGCGGCGGCTTGCACATCAATGCGGGCACCGCGACCTGGCGCGTGCGTGCGCAAGCCCTCGATCTTGCACGGGACCTCGAACAGTTGCCGCTGGCGGAATACGACGGCGTGACGACGACCGCCTTTCTCGACCTGGTGTCCGCCGCGTGGCTGGACCGGCTCTGCACGCTGCTGACGCGCGGCGGCCGGCCACTACTGGCGACGCTCACGGTGGACGGACGCCGCGTCTGGCAGCCGCCTATGCCGGCGGATGCGCGCATCCAGGCCGCTTTCCAAGGCCACCAGTCCGGCGACAAGGGCTTCGGACTGGCGCTGGGCAGCGAGGCGACCGCGTATCTGGCCGATCGGCTCGCCGCACAGGGCCACGCGGTGAGCACCGCGCGTAGCGACTGGCGGATCGTCGCGGCGCATCGCGAGATGCTTTTGCAGATGCTGCAGGAAGCGGCCGCGGTCGCGCACGAAGCGGACCCTGCGGGCTCGGCCCTGTTTACCGTCTGGCAGGCGGAACGCGAGCAGCAGATCGAGGCCGGCGTGCTGGCGCTCGACATCGGCCATCTGGACTTGCTGGCACTCCCGAAGCGTTAGGGAATCTCTGAACCAGTGGTAGTTCGTCGTTCCGGCGAAGGCCGGAATCCAGGGAATTCAAGCGTCTGGACACCGGCCTGCGCCGGTGTGACGAGCTTATTCAGAGCTTCCTTAGATCAGTTCGTAAATCGTGACCAGCATGCCGCCTTTCGCCACGCCCTCGGACAGGTGACCGGTCAGCACGTCATCGGTCTTGCCTGGTCCGCGCTGACGGCATTGCAGACGCCCGAACGGATGCGGGTGCGAATGTGAAAGACCATGCCGAGTTCTTTTATCCTGCACGAGCGCTGTCGATGGAGAGAACAGACAAGCGGAATGACGCTTCCTGCCCTATCCGTCGGTAGATGCCAGGTGATGGTGCAAGCCGCTTCCATCGGCGCCGCGCCAGGACGCAACCAGAACTCTCGACATCCCGCAGCAAAGACGTGCACCATCACGACAGAACCGAAAAGAAGAAAGGGATCTCCCCCATGACGAACATTCCGCCCGCCCGTGCGCTGCGCTGGCTCGTCTGCGCCGCCGCATGCGCCGCGCTGCCCGCGGCCGCGCAGGCGCCCTTCCCGTCCAAACCCGTGCAACTGATCGTGCCCTACACAGCGGGCGGCGGCGCCGATGTCGTGATGCGCGGGGTTGCGCAGCGTCTGGCGGATGCCTGGGGCAGGAATGTGGTCGTGGACAATCGCGCCGGGGCCAGCGGCATGATCGGCACCGAATTCGTCGTGAATGCCGCGCCCGACGGCTATACGCTGCTCGGACACACGTCGTCCTATCCTGCCACCGCTGCGATCCGGGAGCGGCTCCCCTTCGATCCGGCGCGGGCGATCGTCACGGTGGCGGGCATCGCCAGAACGCCGCTGGTCCTCGTGGTGCACCCTTCGCTGCCAGTGAAGTCCGTCAGGGACCTCGTGGCACTGGCCAAGCAAAATCCCGGGAAACTGAATTTCTCCTCAGCCGGCATCGGCGGCAACAATCATTTTGCCACCGCCTTGTTTGCCTCGGCCGCCGGCATCAAGCTCACCCACATTCCCTACCGGGGAGTTGCGGACGCCGCGATCGCCGTCATGTCCGGCGAAGTCGAACTGTTGTTCGCGAGTTCGCCCGCGGTCAGCCCGCACATCAGGTCCGACCGGCTGCGGGCGCTCGGCGTCACCAGTCTGGAACCTTCGGCATTGCTGCCGGGACTGCCGGCGATCGCACAATCTGGCGTCCCCGGCTATCAGTACGAACTATGGTGGGCGGTCTTCGCGCCGGCGGGCATCCCGGCCGAGCGGCGGGACTTCATCAGCGCCGCCATCGGCAAGGTGCTGGCGGGGGCCGACATGAAACGATTCCTGAGCGAGCAGAATGCCGAGCCGTGGAGCCTCACCCCGGCGCAACTGAACGATCTGCTGCCGAAAGAGATCGAGCGTTACCGGAAAGCCGCGCAGGCGGCAGGCATCAGTCCGCTATAACCCGGGGCTTCATACTCAGGGTTTGTTCGAGGGCGTGATTTCGGCGCCCACCCGCTCGACGATCAGCCGGTAGTGCTCCGGCCGCCGGTGTGCGGCGAAATTGAACACCGTGCGTTTCAGATCGGCGGCGAGGTCGAGATCCGCGTTGACGCAGATCACCTCGTCTTCTTCGCTCAGCGATTGGGCGGCAATCTCGCCCGTCGGCGCGACGATCAGCGAGTGGCCGAACATGCGGTTGCCGTCCTCGAAGCCGCATTTCGCCGTTTGGATGAGCCAGATCGCATTCTGGTAGGCCATCGCCTGCGCAGTGATGAGATGATGATGCACGCGCAGCGCGGCCGGCTCGGGATAGTCGAGATTCTCGCTTGGCGTGTTGAACCCCAGGGCCACCATTTCAGCGCCCTGCAGCGCCAGCACACGGAAGGCCTCGGGCCAGCGCCGGTCGTTGCAGATCAGCATGCCGGTGATCGTATCCATGAAACGCCATACCGGAAAGCCGAGATTGCCGACTTCGAAGTACTTCTTTTCCAGATGCTGGAAAGCCGCCTGCGGTTTGTGCTCCGCGTGGCCGGGCAGATGGATCTTGCGGTATTTGCCGACGATCGAGCCGTCGGGCCCGACCAGGATCGCCGTATTGAAGCGGCGCGTGCGTCCCTCCTCCTGCGTCAGTTCCGCGTAGCCGACGTAAAAACCAATGCCGAGCTTCTTCGCCTCGTCGAACAGTGGTTGCGTCTCGGCGGAAGGGATCGTGAATTCGTAAAACCTGCGGTCGGTTTCGGCCTGGTCTTCAGTCCAGTAGCGCGGGAAAAAGGTGGTGAACGCGAGCTCTGGAAAGACCACGAACTTCGCGCCCATGGCGTGGGCATCGCGCAGCAGCTTGACCAGCCGTTGCGTGGCCGTCGCTCGCGTGTCGGCCAGGTGCAGGGGGCCGAGCTGTGCAGCGGCAATGCGGAGATGTCGGGCCATTATCGGGGTCTCTTCAGAGTGGGGAGTTGGCGCGAGAACAACTGACGGCCGCGCTTGAAGCTAGCCAGCGGCAACGCGCACTTGGCGATCACATCGCAGGGGCGTTCTTCGCCCCAGACGACCAGGTCGGCAGCCTTGCCCACTTCGATGCCGTAATCGTCCAGCCGCATCAGCTTTGCCGCACGGTCCGTGATCATCTCGAAGCAGACGCCGAGGTCCTTGGGACCGTCGCGCTGCACGACATTGGCGTAGAGATTCGCAATCCGGGTCAGGGAGCAGTCTCCGTACGGCGTGAAGGGGTTCAGCACATTGTTGGTGGAGAGTGTGCAGTTCGCGCCGTGTTCGATCAGGGTGTTGGCGTCGGTCACGCCGCGCATCACGGTGTGCTCCATGTGGCGCCCGGCGTTGAAGAGGTCGGTCGCCGGCAGTACCGCCAGCGACACGCCCGACGCGCCCAGCCGCCTGCCGATGGCCGCCTGCGCCTTCACCGGCAGGCATGAAAATTTGGAGCCATGACCGAAGGCGACCCGCCCCTGCCACCCGATCCCGTCCGTGAGTTCGCAGACCTGCGGGTAATCGAGTTCCTTCACGTCGTAGCCGCCGTCGAGATGGAAATCGATGTCGATGTCGTATTGCCGCGCCAGTTCGAACACGCGCCGGATCTGGGCCGGGCCGTCCTTGTCGTAGCGGATGCCGCCGCCCACCACCGGTGCGCCGCGCTCCAGACAGCCGACCAGGTTCTCGTCCGCGCCCGGCACGTCCGTCCACCCCTCCTGCAAAAAGACGCAGGGCTGGATGTCGATGGCCCAGGCGTAGTCCTTGCGCAGTTGCTCGATGGCTTCGAAACCGAGCAGTCCCACGTTCGGGTCGACCTCGACCTGGGTCCGCATGTGGGTGACGCCGTGCAGCACGCATTGCTCCAGTGTCGCCTGGGCGCGCGCGTAGATGTCTTCCAGCGTGAAGGTGTGCTTGATCGAGGCGGTGCGCTCCATGTGGTCGCGCACCATGCGATTGGGCTGCAGCGGCACGCGGTCGACGATCAGCGCCTTGTCGAGGTGGAAATGGCTCTCGATGAGGCCGGGAGACACCAGCTTGCCGCCCGCATCGTGTTCCGGGCCGTCGGCCGAAAGTCTGGGGGTCACCGCGGTGATGAGGCCGTCCTGCACGCCAATGTCTACGATCGCGACGGTCGGCTGGCCGGCCTGTGCGCCCGCGAGCCGGGCGTTGCGAATGATCAGATCCAGTGCCATCTGCCTGCTTTCCGTGCTGCGGTTGATGCGGAGCGCAGTGCATGATATTGCATGGCCTGCAGACAGGGCAACGACATCACCTCCGAAAAGGACCGCACCGCATCATGAGCACCGCCAAGCCCCCACTCCTCGCCCACGCCACGCGCGACCTCGCGCGCTTCGCCGCCGGACTGCGCTACGCAGACCTGCCCGCCGAAGTCATCGAACGCATCAAGCTCTCGGTGCTCGACAGCCTCGGTTGCTGCCTGTTCGGCGCAACGCTGCCGTGGACGCAGAAAGTCGCCGCCCTCGCGCTGGCGGAAGGCGCCAGCCCGGTGGCGTCCGTCATGGGCACCGGCCGGAAGACCTCGATTTCCCTCGCGG